>NJEF01000071.1 GCA_002255065.1 Desulfurococcales archaeon ex4484_204
CCGGTACTAGCTGTGGTGGACGCCCACGGCGATGTAACATACTATACCATGTCTGCGGTAAGAATTAACGAATTAAAGGGTGCTCTAGGTTGGTGAAGCTGAACATAGAGCCTGTTAGAGGTATGAGGGATGTCATACCACCGGAATCTAAGTTCGTCGAGATCTTGATAAGGAGATTTGAGGATGTAGCTCGTAAGTATGGCTACGAGCCTGTCATACCCCCTATTATTGAGAGGTTCGAGCTCTTCGCGCTGAAGTCAGGCCCTGAGATAAGGAGGTCTATGTACGTTTTTAAGGATAAGGCTGGCAGGGAGGTCTGCCTAAGGCCTGAGTTCACAGCAAGTATTGCAAGGATTTACTTAAAGCACTTCCTCCCTAAGCCGAAACCCATTAAGCTATACTATGTGGGCCCTGCCTTTAGGTATGAGGAGCCCCAGCTAGGAAGGTATAGGGAGTTCATACAGGTTGGTGTTGAGAACATAGGTGATCACAGCGTCTACTCGGACATCGAGCTACTCCTAATTCTAAGAGATTACTACAGGAGTATCGGGCTCAGCGGGTACACAGTAAGGATCGGTAATGTTGGTGTTATGCGTGGGCTATTTACTAGGTGGGGAATTCAAGAAGATGTCCAGGATGTCATCCTGCACCTCATAGATAAGAGGAGGATTGATGATGTTCAGGAGATATTAAAGCGCTATGCGGATGCGGAGCTCGATGTCATTAGCTACTTAATGGGCGTGAGGACCACGGATCCTGACGAGCTAGAGCAGGTAGCACGTAAGTTTAGCAAGTATGGAGACGTTATGAATGAGGTAGCTAGGCTATCTAAGCTGCTTAAGGTAACTAGAGCTATGGGTATAAACACAGTAGCCGACCTAGGCTTCGCTAGGGGTCTTGCGTACTATACGGGCTTCATATTCGAGGTTACGGTCCCATCCTTAAACGTCAGCATTGGTGGTGGGGGTAGGTATGACACCCTCATAAAGCTTTATGGAGGTCCTCAAACACCAGCAACAGGCTTCTCCCTAGGTGTTGAACGGACCTACCTAGCTTTAAAGGCTTCAGATTCTTTACCTGAGGTCGGTGAGAGAAGGGTAATGCTTATCTCACTTATTGATGACTACACGTACGTGGATAGAGTCTCAGAAGTCCTTAGATCTCAGGGCTTAGCGGTAAATACCAGGTTTACCACGCTTTCTAAGCTAGGCGACGCGCTAGGTGTTGCTTCGAGGATGATGTACGATTACGTAGCCATTATAGGTGATAAGGAGTTTAGGAGTGCTAAGGTAACGATTAAGGATCTAAGGAAGCGTGAGCAGAGAACCTATTCAATAAAGGAATTGGGAGAGGGTGAATCCATATGGATTTAGAAGGTTTAGAGCTTGTTGAAGACGTTAAGGTGTGGAGGGGTATTAAGGTAGTAGATCTAGTAGAGTTGTATGGCAAGATACACGGCTTTACAGCAGCGAGCATTAAAAAGGCTGCAGATGTGCTTGTTGACGCTATTAAGAGAGCAGACGTTAGGTTTCTATCGTTCACTGGCAACATAGTCGCTACCGGCGTGAGAGGCTTACTAGCCCAGCTAATTGATAAGGGGTACTTTAACGTAGTAATAACAACCTGTGGTGCCATAGATCATGATATAGCTAGGTCTGTGGGCGGGAGGTACTTGAAGGGATTCTTTGAAGCTGATGACAGAAAGTTGAAGGAGTCCGGGTACCATAGGCTAGGAAACATCTTCATACCCTTCGAAAGCTACGGAAAGTTAATAGAGGATTTTACAAGGGGATTAATCAATGACATAGTTAGTGTTAAGAGGGAGTGGGGGGTTAGGGAGCTTCTCCATGAAGTAGGTAGGAGGTTATCGGGTGATGGAGCCTCAATACTGGGCGCGGCATACAGATCGGGGGCAAGGGTTTACGTTCCGGGAATAGTTGATGGAGCTTTCGGAACAGACCTGTTCATGGAGTCTCAGTTTACTGGTTTTAAGCTTAACCTATTTAAGGATATGAAGGAGCTGTTCGAGCTAGTGTTTACATCGAGGGCGAGGGCTGCGTTAGTTATTGGAGGTGGGATAAGCAAGCACCACACCATCTGGTGGAACCAGTTCAAGGACGGGCTAGATTACTCAGTATACATCACGACGGCTGTTGAGTGGGATGGCAGCTTAAGTGGTGCAAGGACTAGAGAGGCCATTAGCTGGGGTAAGGTAAAACCGGGTGCCAAGCAGGTAAATCTATATGGTGACGCCACAGTCCTTCTCCCGCTAATAGCTTCATACATCATTGAAAGGGTGGAGCCATGAGGGCCTCACTCAGTATCGGTGGATCTTTATCTTAGAGGGCTTAAAAGGAATTAAAGCCTTACCACATTAGGTGGTAGGTGATGGTGTCAGCGATTACTGTAGAGAAGTTTAGGGAGTTAACGCCTTCAGAGTTCTTTTACCGAAATAGGGAAATCGCGGGTTTTTCTAATCCCACTAAGGCACTTTATCAAGCTATTAGGGAGCTCATCGAGAATGCTTTAGATGCCACCGACTCACACGGTATTCTGCCCATAGTAAAGGTTTACGTGAAAAGGACTCCTAAACCGGGAATATTTAAAGTATCGGTAGAGGATAACGGGATAGGTATACCACCACACTATGTTCCCCATGCTTTTGGGCAACTCCTATACAGCTCTAAATACATCCTTAGGCAGACGAGGGGAATGTTCGGTTTAGGGGCTAAGATGGCTGTTCTCTACGGTCAGATGACATCCGGCAAGCCTGTTGAGGTAGTTACCTCACCTATAAATTCATCTAGGATATACATGTTTAAGATAATGATAGATGTAAAACGTAATAGACCCGTGGTTCTTAAGAGGGCTTCTTACAGCAAGTCGAATGACTGGCATGGAACTATGGTAACGATCTACCTCGAAGGGGACTGGGCAAGGGCTCGCTCCAAGATATACGAGTATATAAGGCGTACAGCGATCATCGCTCCCTACGCCGATATAGTATTCGAGGACCCGGATGACAATATAGTTTACTTCAGAAGGAGTACCGATAAGATGCCTTTCCCTCCTAAAGAGGTTAAGCCACACCCCTATGGAGTAGACATTGAAATGGTTAAGCTCATGGTAAACTCATCAAGCGATACAGCCCTGAAGGAGTTCTTAATCAATGAGTTCCAAGGTGTGGGCCGAGTAACAGCTGAGAGAGTGATTATGGAGGCTGGTCTTGAACCCACCGTAAACCCTAGGAAACTTAAGATAGAAGAGATTGAGAGGCTTGTTAAGGTTATGAGGGCTTCTAAGATCATTAGGCCACCACGCGGCGATCACCTTTCATACCTAGGTGAGGAGATAATCAAGACAGGGCTTACTACAATATTAAAGCCGGAGTTCGTGGAGGCAGTAAGCAGGAAACCAGCGGTGTATGAGGGCCATGCCTTCATAGTTGAGGCGGGAATAGCTTACGGCGGATCTATAAGCCCTGCGGAGCGACCAATGCTCTTACGGTACGCTAACAAGATCCCCTTGCTCTATGACGAGGGCTCCGACGTATCTAGGGAGGTTATCGATAAAAAGATAGATTGGTCCCATTACGGCGTCACCTTCCCATCCCCCCTCGTTATCTTAGTACATATATGTAGCACTAAGATACCTTACAGAGGCGTTGGTAAGGAGTCGATAGCTGATGTACCGGAGGTTGAGAGGGAGATCGAGTTAGCTATTAGGGATGTAGCTAGAAAGCTAAGGTCATACCTATACAGGAGGAGGAGGGAGATTGAGGAGGTTGAGAGGGCTGTTGCTATAGCTAAGTACATACCTGAAGTCTCGAGGTCCCTAGCTAAAATAGTTGATAACGAGGTTCCTGAAAGGTTTGAGAGGGAGTTACTTAAAATGCTAAACAGCAGGCTAGGGATGTTTAAATTGAGCTCGGTCTACGATGTGGTAATTAGTATTGATTAAGGGTGGTCGTTATGTATTCGTCGAGTAAAGATGTAGAGGTTAGGAGGAGGGCTTTAGATATCCTTAGGGCGAGGTTTAGTAACGTAGCCAAGTTAATCCTTGAGGGTGTACCACCTGTATTAGAAATAAGGAAGAGGACGTTAGCGAACACTCTCTACGATATTGAGAGGGGGGTGTTAAGGATTGGGAGTGAGACCCTTAGGAGGGCTTTTCTTGATGCAGGTGAAGCTAAGAAATTCATGCAGACTGTTCTTATGGCTAGCATTATATATGACGCCTTAATTAACAACGAGTACCCAACAATAAGGGATCTTTTCTATAGGGGTAAACACACCATAAGGTATAGAAAGCTACCCTCAGGGAGGGTTGCTGAGGAGAACACGTGGAATGAGCAGTACGAATCTGACTCGGTTATAAGGGATATCGAGGTATTCATAGACATGTTAAGAGAGGAGATGCTGATCTTAAGTAAGGAGAAGGGGAAGGTTGTAGGTGATATGAGGATAAGGTCTGGTGACGACGTGATCGACCTAAGCAGGATGGGCCACGGAGCTTACGCCATTGAGTCCACCCCGGACTTGATAGAATTCATAGATGTGAACGCGGACTTCGTCTTAGTTATAGAGAAGGACGCTGTTTTCCAACAGCTCCATAGGGCTGGTTTCTGGAGGAGGCATAAGGCCATACTAATTACAAGTGCTGGGCAGCCTGATAGAGCAACCCGTAGGTTTGTTAGAAGGCTCAATGAAGAGTTAAACCTCCCAGTCTACGTTCTAACAGATAGCATACCTAGGGATGAGGTAGTTATTATTAGGGACCCCTTACGCGGTATAATAAGAGTTGGCCCCATTGAGGACTTAATAGGTAGGTACTTCACAGGGGACGTTGAGAAGGAGCGAGTGACCGTACCTTTGCAAGTAGGTTCGTGGGATCCACGTAGTGGCGAGATTAGATGGTTTAACCTAGGCTACGCATACAGACACGCAATTAATGATGAGCTTGTGGAGGTCGAGACTAGGAGTAGAGGTGCAATAAGAGTTACTAAAGGCCACTCACTCTTCGTTCTAAGGAAGAATGAGGTGGTAGCTATACCTGCCTCTGAGGTTAAGGCTGGGGACCGTATCATCGTGGCCAGTAGTATGGAGGGGTTAGGTAGGCATGATTATAGAGGGTCTGGGGGGAATGGTCTAAGCGAGGAAGCTGCATGGTTGCTTGGATCAATTACGTCTAAGGTAGCTTTAAATAACAGTAATAGCGCACGTGGGGAAGCCCACAATCATGGCAGCACAGCAGTAGGTACGGCTAGTAATACAGTCGAAGAGCTTACATCGATTAATTGCGGTGGGTTCACGGAATACGTTAAACCGCTGAAACCCCATATCCCGTATGACATCTTAAAGGATAAGGAGTTATGTACTGAAGTACTTAATGGGAATGTTCCCTCAAGAGTGTTTAACTCATCGGTAAAGGCTAGGTTAGCGTACATTAATGGCTTAATCCATGGTGGCTTAATTAGGGGCGACCGGGATGGCTTGGTGTGTAAGGTAAGGAGCAGGGTTTTAGCTAAGCAGCTAGCATTATTAATGCTTACGACAGGTATGAGGCCCGTAGTTAAGGAAGGTGATGGCTTAATAGTTCTTAAAGGTTGGGGCGTCATGGGGGTTCAGGACAGGGATGTCAGTGGTGACGATAAGCCCGGATTAAC
>NJEF01000072.1 GCA_002255065.1 Desulfurococcales archaeon ex4484_204
GCCTTTAGGGGGTTCGGAACTAAGTAGGCGTATGGCGTGATCCGTTTGTCCCTGGAGGGTTATTCCTTAGTAGATTAGGGTTGTTTGTGGTCGCCTCTAGGGGCTTCCACCTCACCTAGAGGGCTCACCTTCACGGCTCATCCCGTGGGTTCATGGGTGGCTGTCGAGCCTAACGGCACGGGGCCCCCATCTAGGGCCTGACCTTCGGGCTCGGAGCTGGGCCCCATCACCCCGCAGCGCCCCTAACCAGCAATAAACTCCCCCAACCAATCATAATAAAGGTTCCTACCCCTTTACCTCAACCATGTAGTTAACTATTAGTGCTGGCGCGTACCTCGCCCCGAGAGCCCTGAAGGCCTCAACTATGTGGTGCCCGTCGATGATGACCCCCTCAGCGCTAACTATTACAGGCCTTAACACGGCGTTAATGGAGGCTATAGGGGCCGCTATCAGCCTTCCCTCACTTAAGTACCTGTAGCTAGCTAGGTTTGTTAGTGGGGTGCTGTGGGGGTAAGGAAGGTCTTCGTTAAGTCCGTGCTTAACAGGCACAGGAGGGATAGGTGGTTCCTCGACGAGTACTCCGTTAACCCCTACTACGGATGCCCCTTCAACTGCGTTTACTGCTACACCCACGGGGGTAGGTACGGGGTGCGCGGGGGGCTAGCCGTTAAGGTTAACGCCCCTGCTGTCCTCGATAGGGAGCTGTGGAGGCGTGGTAGGAGGGGTGAGTACGGCTTCATAGCGCTTAGCTCGGCAACCGAGCCCTGGGGGCTAGGTGTTGAGGATAGGTACGGGGTTACTAGGAGGTGCCTCAGGGTCATCCTCAGGCATAGGTTCCCTGTTCACTGCCTAACTAAGTCGACCCTGATTACCAGGGACCTTGACATACTGGCTGAGTTGAGGGGGAGGGCTAGGCTGCCAGCAGACCTTCAGGGAGTGGTTAGGGATGGGATCCTAATAACCTTCTCCCTATCAACCCTTAGGGACGAGGTAGCTGAGGTGTTCGAGCCCAGGGCCCCGCCCCCTAGGGAGAGGCTCAACACGTTGGCTAGGGTTAGGGAGGAGGGCTTCACTGCAGGTATATCCTATATACCTGTTCTGCCCTTCATAACCGACTCCGAGGTCGAGGAGATGGCTAGGGTTGCTAAGGATTTAGGGGCCGACTACGTCTTCTTCGCCCCCCTAACCCTCGAGGGTAGGGAGGTGTACCTAAGGGTTTTAGAGAGCAGGTACCCGGAGCTAGTAGCTAGGTATGAGGAGCTTTACAGAGGTCGCACCCCCCTGAAGCAATACGTAGCGAGGTTCTACAGGGAGGTGTTGAAGCACCTGGAGAGGTACGGGCTGAGGTTCGGCATCACTGAGGTAGACCTAGGTGTTTAGGGGCCGGGGTAAGAGTTCCTCATAAAGTGGGTAACGGTGAAGTTCACTGACGTGGACGGTAAGGAGAAGACTATCAACGTAGTTGGGAGGAAGATGGACCAGCTGTACAACACGATAGTTAAGCTGTGGAGGAAGGAGGGTTAACACCTTTTTACCTATCCATGCGTTCCCATCCCAGCTATTTAGCAGGGGTTTCACGCCCCTGCACACCTAACTAGGTAAGGCTTCAACACACCCACACCGGGTTGATCCGCCTTGAGACCCACCTACGCGGTTAGCCGGGCTGTAAGCCCTTAAGGGTGCAGGGCCCGCAATACTCATAGCTCGGGCCGCACCCCTACAGCTAAGATATAATGCTGCCAGCGCTGTCGGTTAATGGGGGCCGTAGTGCTTAGGGTAGCTGTTGTTGACTGCCTAGCTAGGGGCAGGGTTGGTAGGAGGGTAGCTACGGTTGACGCTATCGGCGCTGGCCCCCGCCTGGTCGTAGGGATCGCTGAGTCGCTAGGCCATAGAGCCGACCTACTCATGTGTGAGGAAGCCGTTAAGAAGCCCTCGGCCCTGAAGGGCTACGAGGTCCTCATGGTCTCGGGGATGAGCGTTGACGTGCCCTCAATGGTTAAGGTTGTTAGGAGGTGGGGACGTGGGCCCTCAGTAGCTGGGGGGCCTGCCTTCGTTGACTACGACTCCCTGCTTAGAGGGGGCTTCGACTACGTAGTCTGGGGTGAGGGCGAGGCACCCATTCCCGACCTCCTTAAGCACCTAGACCTAGGAACTGAACCTACAGGCGTTCTGAACCTCATCTATAGGGGTGAGGGGGGTAGGGTGGTGAGGAACCCGGGCCCCCCATACCTGAACTACCCGCCCCTATGGATGTACAGGCCATCGGTTAGGGCTGTAACTAACTACCCGGGGTGGTGGGGCGCTAGGGTATATGTTGAGGTTGTTAGAGGGTGCAGCAACTTCCTTAGACCTACCTTAAGGTTGCCTAACGGTAGGGCGTGCATTAAGTGCGATAACTGCAGGTCCCCTAACCTCGAGGTAAGGCTTCAATGCCCTATAGGTATACCACCGGGCTGCGGGTACTGCTCGGTGCCAGCGCTCTTCGGCCCAGCTAGGTCTAGGCCCTTAGAGGACGTGGTTTGGGAGGTTAGAGGCCTCATCAAGGCAGGGGTTACGAGGGTTGTTCTAAGCGCCCCGGACTTCCTAGACTACGGTAGGGACTGGCTAGTAGCCCCTAAACCCCTAACGAACCCTAGGGAGCCACCTCCGAACCTAGGGGCTATTGAGTCCCTACTTAAGGAGGTAACATCGATACCTGAGGTCTCCTCAGGGGACGCGTATGTAATGGTTGAGAACGTTAAGCCGAACCTGGTGAGTAGGGAGGTAGCTGAGGCCCTGGGTAGGTACCTCAGAGGGACCCCCATCCATATAGGTCTTGAGTCAGGGGATAGGGAGCACCACACCGCCTTAGGGAGGCCCTCAACAGTTGACGAGGTTGTTGAGGCCGTTAAGCTCCTCAGGTCCGTGGGGCTGAAGCCCTACATATACGTAATACACGGGCTCCCAGGGGAGTCCAGGAGGACCGTTAAGGCAACTGCTAGGGTTGTTAAGGAGCTGTTCAGTTTAGGGGTTGAGAAGGTAACCCTGTACAGGTTCACACCCCTTAAGGGAACGGCTTTCGAGGGCTTCAAGCCCCCGCCCCCAGCAGTTAAGTCCCCGAGGGCTAGGAGCCTGTACTGGCTTGTTAGGAGGCTTAACCTTGAGGGCAAGCGCAGGCTCGTAGGCGCTACCGTTAAGGCCGTTGTTGCGGGGGCTGCCAGGGATGGGTTAGTAGCATACACACTCCCCCACGGCCCCGTCGTTAAGGTCCCCGGGGGTAGGGGTTTAATGGGTAAGGTCGTTGAGGTCAGGGTTACCGAAGCCGTTAGCGACAGGGTTGTTAGGGGGGACGTGATTAGGGTTCTTAGAAGCGCGTTAGGGGGGTAGAGCCCTACTATCTTTTTAAGCTTTCTAGAACCCCTTACTGCCTCGGTGCCAGCCATGGATAGGGGGAGGGTAGCGCTACTAGCTGTCGTACTAGGGTACAGCGCGTCCCTATCGGTTATCAACCTAGCCTCAAGCCTCAGGGTCCTGGACCTCACCGGGGCCCCTCAGTACCTAGCCCTAACAGTTACCGCTTACAACACCTCCTACGCAGCCATGAGCTCCACCTGGGCATGCGTATTCGTTGGTAGGGTGAGCAGGGTCGGGATGATGTCTATATCCCTTACAGCTATGGCGCTATCAGCTATAGGTATGGGGCTAACCCCCTCCCCCGCAGTAGTTGCAGCCCTCAACGCCTCCCCAGGCCTGTTCGCGGCAGTTGCTACGCCTGTAATGACGACCATATTCACCGACTACATAGGTAGGGACTCGAGGGCCGTTACGGAGCTCAACACCGCCTTCAGCACCGGCTTCATAGCTGAGTACGTAGCTGGCGCGGTGCTTAGGCATCTAGTACCCGCCTCCGTAACCCTGGTAGCTATGGGCTCCCTAATAGCGGTGCTAGCACCGGTAACAGCAGGCTTCCCCCGATGTTTAGGGTAGTTCTGTTAACTTACTGTTGGTAAGATGGAAAATAAAAATTTGAACTTATGCGTTTGCTTCACCTGAAATAAACCTTGTCAATTTGGTTTGATGGTAAGTAGCTTCTCTTATCAAATCTTCCCAACCATTTTCTATATTCAAATCAATCCCAAAAGCTTCACGGGAGTTTTACCTTTCAAGCTCGAATGAGGTCTTAAGAAGTTATAGTAAACAAACCAACCTCCTAACCAAATCTTAGCGGTTTCTTCACTTTAGAAAAGAAGTTAAGGGGTTGAAAGAAGAAATCGAGTTGTTAGATATGTTATCTGCTCTAGCTGAACTACTTGAACAAAAGGAATTTTGAAATACAAAGAACTAGGGAGGAAGATTAAGGAAGGTGGGAAGTTGAGGAGAATCTGAGGTTAAAGTAAGTTAGCAAGTTCCTTGATGTCTTTATTAGCCGCATGCGTATAGATTTGGGTTGCTCTCAGGCTTTTATGTCCCAGTAACTGCTGAATATACCTATATCGCTCCCCAAATGTCTTGCAAAGCTATGCCTTAAAGTGCGAGGAGTAACCTTCTTTTTATTCCTGCTTTTCCTCGCTGCATTCTTCACTATTTGCTGAATTGTTCTTCTGCTGTATTTTCTACCTCTTCGTGATATGAAAACTAAACCTTGCTTGTTAACACCAAAAATTTCCAGCATTTCTTTTAATTTCGAATGCAGGAACACAACCTTTTCCCCTTTAGCTGTTTTAACATGAATAATACCTCTATCAAAGTCTATGTCTTACCATTTCGGATTTCCTAACTTCATCTAAGCGGATGCCAGCATGGTAGAGAAACGTCAAAACAAGTTTGTGCTTAATGTTTGTAGTTACTTTAATTATTCCGCATACTTCTTCTCTGCTTAATACTGAAGGTAGTTTCAAACTCTTCTTAGCTAATGGCAGCTTCCCATTAAATTTCTCATTAAGCACGTTTTCGTGGAAGAATTTCAAAGCAATATAAGCACCTTCATGGTTGATCTGCTTTTATTGGAGTAAGAAAGCAAGAATTCTCGGGTGTTTTTCCAGATTTTAGAAACCTTATTCATAACTGAGATGTAAGCTTTGCCTGTTTGGTAAGAATGCTTCCTTAGCTTTATTTCTTCTATGGGTCTGCCTACAACTCATATCGTTCCTGCGGCATAAGCTTTTAAAAATTCGAGGCCATGAATAGGGTATGAACCAAAGATTTATAAAATCTCGCTTTAACTCCCATTTGAGAGATTATACGAATAAAAACTGCGTGAAATACTCGTTAGTAGAAATTCAGGGCAAAATATGATGGAAGGGATAAAATGGAACCAATAACACAAATGCTGATATATCTTTTCATAGGTCTTTTTGCTGGGTTTATGAGCGGTATGTTTGGAATAGGCGGGGGCTCTATTAGGACACCTTTACTTTACGTTTCTGGATTGCCTTTACTAAGCGCTTTTGGAATAAATCTATTAGTTATACCATTCTCCTCTCTTACTGGCGCTATAAGTCACAGAAAGAATATAGATTGGGAAATTGCTCGATATGTAATAATTGGCGGGATAATGGGTACTTTAACAGGGGCATTTTTAACAGGA
>NJEF01000073.1 GCA_002255065.1 Desulfurococcales archaeon ex4484_204
AGAGCGGTGGGTCGCTGGACAGCGTTCTCCACACCCTCATAGTTGAGAAGTTCATGGCCGCCTCATCAATCATTACCGTTAGCAGCGGGGGTGAGTACGTAGTTAGGGTATCCGGGGTTAACCCGCAGCTAGTGGACTTCATGAAGAAGCCCCTATCCCCCATAACGACGCTGGTGCTGGCTGCTTCAGCTATGGTTCTAGGTAAGCCGTTAAAGCTCGTTAGGGAGGAGGTTAGGGGCGCTACACTCGAGGTAGCTATGGGGGTTGCTGGTTGAGGAGGGACGAGCTCTTCCTAGCAGTCCTCGCCGCTACCATCTCAACCATAGTGGTTGCCTTAATAGCTGTAGGGGAGGTTAGGGCAGACGTGTACGTAATGATTACCTCACTAACGTACTTCATACTAGCTGGGGCTGTCGGTGTAGGGCCCGAATCTAGGGGGAGGCCTTTAAGGGTTCTCAACATAGCCTACGCACTCCTATTCGCTACCGCGGTAACTTACAGGGTATGGAAGACAGTTAGCCCGGCCCCGCACCCCCTAGACGTGCTCTTCGGTGGTGGGCCGTGAGGGCCTTCGGGCTACTGCTAATAGCCCTGCTCCTCACCACCTCCACCGCGATTCCTGCCCTAGCACAGCCCGTAGCTAGGCACGTTAACCCTAACGAGGTAGCTGAGAGCTACGATGGGGTGCCGGCGCTAAAGCTCCTCAGCAACGCGATCAACGAAGCCCTAAGCTTGAGGAAGAATCTATCTGTGAGACACCTTAACACCTTAGAAGGCATACCCGTCCCTGAAAGCATTAGGGAGCAACACTTAGAGGTGGTTAGGAGCCTTAAAGACCTGGTGCTCCTACTATTTAACGTAAGCGCCTTAACCAATGAGGCTTACGAGTACGCCTCCCTAGGCATGTGCAGCAAGGCTAGCGAGACCGCTGAGGAGGTTAGGAGGTCCTTAATTGAGGTGTTTAAGCTTAAGCTGAGGCTAATTGATGAAGGCCTTTTAAACAGCTACGCTAGGTCGCTAGCTAGCTACGTACGGAACCCCAGCCTAAAGTTCATGATGTCCAGGGAGGTTGGGAAACTTATTAGCGAGCTCGGCGGGGCTGTCGAGGTTGAGAGGTCTAGGGTCATAGAGCTGCTAACCCTCGTCTCAAGATGTGCTACCGGTAGGGGCGCCCGCATAGAGCTGGAGACCTCTCCAAAGATGCTGTTCGGGCACGGTAACATAAGCGTTCTAGGTAGGGTTACCGACCTTGAGGGCCGCGGAATCCCTAACGCACCAGTTGAGGTGGGGATCTACGTCCTCGACTACAGGGATTTTAAGGAGGTGCTAACGAATTCCTCCGGCTTCTTTAAGGCGGTGTTTAAAGCACCTCCAGCGAGCAAGGTGTTTAGGGCGGTTGCAGCGGGGGGTGGAGCGGCTAACGTTAAGGCGTACGCGTATTTCACCGGTAACTTAGGGGGAGGTACCGTTATAGCGTATAGGGAGGTCCCCATCAAGATCAGCTACTCGAGGCCCACGATAAGCGCTACCTGCCCCGAGAGGGCTAGGCCTTTAAAAGATCTCAACATCACGGTGTACACGAACATAGACGTAGACCTAACGGTTTATATAGACAGCTACCCCGTCCTTAACGTAACCCTTAGGAGGGGGGGTAACGTCCTCGTAATCCCGGGAGCCCGCCTCACTCCGGGATTCCACACCCTGGGCTTCCAAACCATCCCTAAAGGAGGTATTGGGGGGGCGAGGTATACGTGCGCTCTCGCGGTAACTGAGCCTACCCCAAGCATTAACATAGTAATGAACTACATAGCTGTCTACCCCATCGGCGAGATAGGTATTGTTGGTAGGGTCCTCAGCGAAGGGCCTGAAGCCCTGATTAGGGTGTACGTTGACGGTGTTAAGAGGGCTGAGACCAGGTCCTCAGGGCCCTTCACCCTAGCCGTACCGCCGCCCATATCGCTGCTAGCCGAGTTCCACAGGGTCGTTGTTGAGGCATCCTATGAGGGAGGGCTAACCAGCTACAGGGTCTGTAGGGACGTGGTGGTGGTTAACCCGGTAGGCCTAGCGGTCCTGGTGATAGCCTCCTTCATAGCCCTTACCCACCACCCGAGGGTCGATGTATCCATAGCTATGTCTAGAATTGCAAGCGCTATTAGCTGGGTGTTTGCTAGGAGGGCTAGAGCTGGTGGTGTGTTAAGGGGGGCTGTAAGGGAGGTCTTCTACGAGTTCCTAAGGATCCCGTTTAGGGCGTCGAAGCTCGTTAAGCTCTATAAGGAGGCGGTTAGCGTCGTAGCTAGGTTTGCCGGGAGCCCTAAGGAGAGCGAGACGTTGAAGGAGTACCTAGGTAGGGCCGTTAAGAAGCTACCCCCGTTACTGAGTAGGGCGTTCAGGGTCGTAACGATGGTTACGGAGAAGGACCTATACTCCAGGTGGCAGGCATCGATGGATGAGGTGGAGCTAGCTAGGAGTGCTGTGAAGGTGATTAAGCGTGAGGGGTAGGGTCGTTACGCTATCCCTAGCCCTAATCCTAACCGTGGGGGTTACAGCGATAGCCGTGTTCATAGAGTACGTACCGAGCACTGCTGACTACAGCCCGTACAACACCTACTGGAACGGTCTATCGGAGCTCAGCAAGTACGTTAAGCCGTTAAGGGATTACAGAGCCCTCAACACGTTAGACCCCGGGAGGAATGCCCTCATAGTTATCCCGCTACAGCCCGTGGGCCCTGAGGAGGCTGAGTACTTAAGGAGCTTCGTCAGCGGGGGAGGTATCTTAATCGTGATGGACGACAGCGGCGCGTCTAACGAGCTCTTCAAGCTCCTAGACCTGGAGGTGAGGGTGAATAACTTCACCGTAGCAGACCCCATCTACAGGCTTAAATCCCCCTACCTACCGGTGGTTAAGGTAAGGGTTGGTGGCTGGGAGGGGGACGTAGTCCTCGACATAGCTGGAACCCTGGAAGCTGCTGGGAGGGACTGGGTAGTAGTAGCTAGAACCTCCGGGTTCTCCTACATAGACACTAATGGTGACGGTACCCACGACATCTTCGAGCCCTCAGGCCCGTTCTCGGTAGCTGCGTTTAAGAGGTACGGTAAGGGCTACGTGTTCGTGGTTTCTGACCCCGACATCTTCATAAACTCCTTAATAGGGCTTGAGGGGAACGCGGGCTTCCTTAAGGCGGTGGCTAGTGGTAGGGAGGTTCTGCTGGACGTTAAGCACCTAAACCTACCGCTAGTTGATAGGGTTAGGGACCTAGTTAAGCCTTCGGAGGCTGTAGGGGTTAGGGCCCTCCAGGTAGCTGTCCTTATAGCCCTACCCACAGCGTTCCTAGCGGTGAGGCCTAGAGGGGGCGGCGTAGTCGGTAAATCCCTATACCTAGCTAATGCGTACATAGCCTCCTTAACCACCTACTACGTAGCTACCTCAGGCGACCTCATGGCCCTCCCACTCCTAGCAGGGCCTGTAGCCGTAATGCTTAGGAGGTATAGAGTCTCGTGGGCCCTCCTACTCCCCGCTGCTGCATACATGGGCAGGGTAGCCCCCCTCACGTACCTAGCACTCCCTGTAGCTATCGCCTACCCCCTCGTAGGCTTAAGGGGGCTCTACCCCTCTAAATCAGATGTTTTGGGGGCTAACTCCTCCGACTCACTAAGGGTAGCCCTCCTATCCCTAATCGCTTCAGCCCTAGACGTTAAGTTAGCCCCTACAGTCCTGGTATCGATTGCATCGACCATAGCGCTAGCCCTAGCCTGGTACATCAGGTTAGGCGCCGTTACAATTAACGCTCCTAGGGGCGTTATTAAGGGGGTTCTCAGGGAGGAGCTCGTGGTGCCTGTAGAGGTTAGGTCGAGCACTAAGGTTAAGGTCCTAGTGGTTACTGGGGGTGGGGAGATCCTTAAGGTCGTTAAGGGCTTAGGGGTGCTTCAAGTACCGCTGAGCACCTTAAGGCTAGGCTACAGGGTAGCTGATTCCAGGGTTTTTATTGAGGACTACCTAGGCCTCTCATCTAGGGTTGGGGGGCTCAGGATTAGGTACAACGTAATTCCATCGTTTAAGGCGATCGCCGAGGTTGTTGAGGAGGTGCTGGGAGGGCTCGTGGAGTTCATTGGTGGGTACCTAGGAGGCCTAGGTAGGGGGGCTGGCGGGAGAGGTGCTGGCGGGGCTCCCAAGCCCCCTACACCACCCATTGTAGTGCTTCCAGCTATTAAGAGGTGGAGGAGGGGTGAGTACTTAGGGGCTAGGTACTACATCCCTGGGGACGACCCTAGGAGTATTCACTGGAAGAAGAGCTTATCTAAGGGGGACTTAGTGGTTAAGGAGTACGGGGGCGGTGGCGGCGGCTTCGGCGGCATCGTAGTTATCGCTGACCTAACATCAGCCAATGAATTCGAGTTCGATAAGCTGTCCTACACCCTACTAGCCCTCCTAATACGTAACGCGGTTAGGTTCCCCGCCAACGACGCCCTAGTAATCATCGTAACGCCGGATGGGGGTATGGGCGCTATAAGGGGTGGGAGTGTTGAGGTGTTAGCAGCTATTACGTACATGTTCAACAGGGAGATGTTCAGTGTTGAGTACGACTACAGGAGCATGGGTAGGTTGCTCACCGATGAGGAGGTTAGGGCTATCTCCAGTAGCTCCTCAAGCATAGCGGTCGCTATTAAGGCCGCTAGCGAGCTCTTCACCAAGAAGGTGCTGGACCTGCTCTACAGGGCTAGGGCTACCCTGCCCAGGCCGTACACGGCGATCCACGGCAGGGCCACCGCCTTTAGGTACTCATACCTTAGGTCCAGGCTTAAGGACCTGGGCTTCACCTACGTAACCCCATCCCTAACAGCTATCGAGGACCTAAGGAGGCTAGCGTTGCAGCTCCCCGAGGTGATCTAGGTATGGGTAACGGTAAGCACGCTCTATGGGGTTTAGCGACTGCCTTAACCTACATAGGGGCTGTAGCTACCGGGGTTAGGTACGCCTACAGCGACGTAATACAGGACCTAGTCCCCGCTGCTGCAATGGAGGAGTACAGCTACCTAGCAGTCATCGCTGCCTCCCTCCTCTTCCTTCTAGCTGTATCGTTGGGGAGGGTTAGGGCGTCCAGCGAGCTTAAGGTAGGTAGGTTCCTGGTTACAGGGCTCCTCATCTCCTCATCCCTAACCTTCTACGTGCTTTCAGGGGTCGTCCCTAACCTCGAGATCCACTTCAAGGTCCTGTCGGTGGTCCTCTTTGTTTGGGCGCTAACCGCGTCGCTCTTCGGTAGGGAGTCCCTTAAAGCTATGCTCCTCCCGCTAGCAACCCTGCTCCTAATAGTCCCGGTCCCTAAGTACGTCCTGGATGTAGTCTCTATACACCTAGCTAGGGTCGATGCCCACATAGTGTCCCTCCTCACCAACGCCCAAATAGCTTCCCTACCAGGCAATAGGGTGGTCCTCGAGGTCCCTACAGTTCAGGGAGGTGTAGCAGGTATTGAGGTGGTCGCTACGTGCAGCGGGATAACCAGCATGAGCTCGCTAATAGCTATAGCGCCGCTCCTAATATACGCTGTAGGGCCTGCA
>NJEF01000074.1 GCA_002255065.1 Desulfurococcales archaeon ex4484_204
TTAGATTTCTAGGGAAGACTCTAGAGGCCCCGATAGTGATTACTGGTATGACAGGGGGGGCTCCTGGAACTGAGAAAATTAATAGAGGTCTTGCTGAGCTCGCACTTAAGTACCGCGTAGGGCTTGGTTTAGGGAGTCAGCGAGCAGCACTAGAGGAACCAGGTCTTGAGTACACGTTTAAGATAGCTAGGAGCGTAGCTCCTGAGATACCTATTATAGCCAACATAGGGGCTGCTGAGGCGGTTAAGCTTAGTATTGAGAAGATAGAGCGCGCTGTTGAAATGATTGAAGCCGATGCTATCGCTATTCACCTAAACCTAGCCCAGGAGCTCGTTCAGTTGGAAGGCTCTAAAGGCTTTACGGGTCTGAGAGACAGAGTTGCGGAGCTTAAAGAAGTGCTCTCAGTCCCTATAATAATAAAGGAGGTAGGGAATGGTCTCTCCTTTGAGGCAGTTAAGATGTTCTACGACCTAGGTATAAGGTACTTTGATACTGCCGGGGCAGGGGGAACTAACTGGGTTAAGGTGGAGATGTTTAGAGCTATAGAAGCTGGTAATGACCTAAAGAGAGCTATGGCTGAGAACATGGTTGAGTGGGGTATCCCAACAGCGGCTTCTATCATTGAGGCGAGAAGTGCAGCTCCCAACGCATTCATTATTGGAAGCGGTGGCATTAGAAGCGCTTTCGACGCTGTTAAGGCGTTAAGGCTAGGAGCCGATGTAGTAGGTATGGCTAGGCCCGTACTAATGGCTCTACTTAGAGGGGATGCCGTAAAGTATCTAGGGGCGTTTATTGAATCAATGAAGGCTCTGCTAGCCCTGACAGGGTCCTATAACGTATCCGATTTAAGGCATAGACCGGTAATCATTACAGGAATGCTTCGTGAGTGGGTCGTTGAGAGGGGGTTAAAAGTAGTTAATACCCTCATTACCTAATTAGGCAGGAGGGAGTAGGTGGGGTTTCATGTCGCTAAATATAGACTTTAGCGGACTCCTCAACTACGCTAAGGTGATAGCGGGTAAAGTTAATGATGTAATGCTTAACTTAATTAAGGGCGAGCCCGAAGAGTTGTATAAGGCATCCCTTCACTTAATTAAGGCGGGCGGTAAGAGGCTAAGGCCTCTAGCTACAGTTCTTGCTGGGAGGATGTACGGACTTAGTGAGGACTTAGGGGTTATTGCAGGGGCCTCAGTTGAGATTATCCATAACTTCACCCTAATACATGACGACATAATAGATAGGGATGAGTTCAGGAGGGGGGTTCCAACAGTTCATAAGCTCTGGGGTAACGAGATGGCCATTCTCGCTGGAGACCTACTGTTTGCTAAGGCATACGAGGTCATGTCCAGCTTAACTGGGTACGGTATTGAGGAGAGGTACGTTCTGGAAGCTATTAAGGAGCTTACCTGGGCTACAACGGTTCTTGCTGAGGGCCAAGCCCTAGACCTACAGCTAGAAAGGAGGAGGGATGTAGGAATTAAGGACTACATCGATATGGTGTATAGGAAGACTGCAGCCCTCTTCAAATCAGCTGTTGTTATTGGTGCTACTATTGCAGGGGCTCCTAGGGATGAGATAGAGAAGCTAGCGGGATACGCTATTAATGTAGGAATAGCCTTTCAGATACGTGATGATGAGCTGGGGCTCGTAGCTGATGAGAAGGTGTTGGGGAAGCCGATCTACAGCGATTTAAGGGAGGGTAAGAAGACTATCCACGTTATATACGCGCTAGCGAGGTCCAGCCCTGCGCAGAGGGCTAAGATCCTGTCGGTACTAGGGAAGAGGGATGCTGACAGGGAGAGGTTAGAGGAGGTTGCCGGAATTATAATGGAGCTGGGAGCACTTGAGTACAGCAGTAAGCTAGCTGATGAATACTTGAGTAAGGGCCTTAGCTACCTTAATAGAACTAAGCCGGTGGATGAGGAGGCAAGGCATTACCTCGAGCTCTTAGCGCGGTATGTTACGCGGAGGATCTATTAATGCACGCCAGCAATAAAGCTAACTACGTAGTTAGAGAGTTCGATAGGGCTGGGATGTATGGTGTAACTAAGTGTTATAAAGTGGGTGAGGGTAGGACACCTATAGACTGCCGTGTGCTAGTGGAGATGCTGAGGGAGGGCCCACCACCATCTGCAGAGGTATGTAATGAGAGGGTAGGGAGGTGTATTAGTTTCTCCAAGGGTGATAAACTACTCATTCTCGAGGTAAAGGGTAGGGAGGTGTACCTCCTAAAGGATGAGTGCGAGAGGGTGAGCAGGAATGAGAGGTTAGGCTATGTAATCACGGGTAAGGGTGAGGTGAGGGTTGTAAGCGCCCCTGATGACGGCTACGTACTACTACTTAATGAAGTCTTAGGAGAGAGGAGCCCTAGGTACCAGGTCTTTATAGTGGTAGAGGATGGTGGGGGTGGAGGAGAGGTTTAAGCGTGATGTGTGGGTGCTAGCCCTAAAGAACGCGATAGAGCACGGCGGGAGGGCTCTACCAGGACCCGTAATTAGCGGTATAATGGGTCGCTACCCAGGTTTAAGGAGTAGGGCCAGGGAGGTAGTATCGGTTGTTAATGAGGTGGTTAAGGAGGTGAACAAGCTTAGCTTAGAGGACCAGGTGAGGTTAGCTAAGGAGAGGTTTCCCGAGGTGTTCGAGGAGCGGAGGAGGCGTGTTGAGCAGAAAGCTGGCCTCCCCCCTCTACCAAACGTTAACAGGTACGAGGTTATTAAGACTAGGTTTGCCCCTAACCCCGACTTCCTAATTCACTTAGGGAATGCCCGCCCAGCAATACTTAGCTACGAGTATGCTAGGATGTACGATGGATTCATGATCCTTAGGTTCGAGGATACCGACCCTAAAACTAAGCCCCCTATGCCCGAGGCCTACTTATTAGTGAAGGAGGACCTGAGGTGGCTTGGTGTGAGGTGGGATGAGGAGTACATTCAGTCCTTAAGGATCGATATCTACTACAGTGTTGCTAAGGATTTATTGAGGGTTGGAGGCGCGTATGTCGACCTATGCTCACAGGAGGAGTTTCAGAAGTATAAACTTAAGCGTGTACCATGCCCTCACAGAGATCAAGAAGTATCTAGGAACTTAGAGCTCTTTGACAGGATGTTAGAGGGTTACTACGGCGAGGGAGAGGCGGTTGTTAGGGTTAAGACCGATCTAAACCACCCTGACCCGTCGGTTAGGGACTGGGTTGCCTTTAGAATAATAGATACCGATACTAACCCTCACCCGGTAACGGGTTCGAGGTATGCTGTATGGCCTACATATAACTTTGCTGCAGCTGTTGACGATCATTTAATGGGGGTTACCCACATACTAAGGGGTAAGGAGCACATGGTTAATACCGTTAAGCAGCTGTTCCTTTATAAGCACATGAACTGGCAGTACCCTGAGGTAATTAATTTAGGGAGGCTTAAGTTAGAGGGTTTCATACTAAGTAAGTCTAAGATTAAGCAGCTCTTAAGGGAATTCCCAGATAGGTTTAAAGGGCCGAGCGATGTAAGGTTCGGCACCATTGCATCGCTAAGAAATAGGGGTATAGAGGCTGAAGCTATAAGGGAGCTTATAATGGAGGTAGGTGTTAAATCTACCGATGCCAGCATTAGCTGGGATAACTTGTCAGCTATTAACAGGAAGATTATAGACTCCACTACTAAGAGGATTATGGCTGTTTACGACCCTGTATTGCTTATAGTTGATGGCTATGAAGGCCCTTCAATTATTAAGGCACGTTACCACCCGGATGCTGAGGAGTTAGGGATTAGGGAGATAAGGCTTGACGTAGTGAGTAATAAGCTGAATGTCTACATAGAGAGGGAGGACGCTAAGCTAGCTGAACGCGGAGGGCTTAGATTGATGGAGCTATGTAACGTTAAGGATTTAAAGATGGTAGCTAAGGACACCTTGCTTGGGGAGTTTGACGGTTTAGGTATTGACAAGGCGAAGAGGAAGGGGTACCAGATCATTCAGTGGGTTTCCAGAGGTGATAACGTCCATGTTGTGGTAACCTATCCGAGAGGTCTTGAACTAACGCATAAGCGCGGTATTGCTGAGCGCTCCCTGCTCGACATAGGTGAGGGTAGGAGGGTACAGTTGATTAGGAAGGGGTTCTTTAAGATATCCAATATACGGGGAGCTCCTGAAAGCGAGGTTGAGCTAATCTTTATTCATCAGTAGCTACGTCAGCGCTCCTCAACGCTTAAAAATCCTGTTCACTAGTATGTAATGCGACGAAGGGTGGATGAGAATGAGCAAGCCTCCGTATGTAAGGTTTAACGTACCTCCAGAGGTAGCTGAGAAGGCGTATGAGGCGTTAAAGAAGGCGAGGGAGAGCGGGGGTAAGATAAAGAAGGGTACTAACGAAACTACTAAGGCTGTTGAGAGGGGTTTAGCTAAGCTAGTCTTAATAGCCGAGGACGTCGACCCCCCTGAAGTGGTTATGCACCTACCACTTCTTTGCGAGGAGAAGAAGGTTCCTTACATCTATGTGCCGAGTAAGAAGAGATTGGGTGAGGCTGCTGGTATAGAGGTAGCTGCAGCTAGCGCAGCAGTAATAGAGCCGGGAGGTGCTAAGGACCTCGTCGAGGACCTCACTAGAGCGTACCAAGAGTTAAAGGCTAAACCCGGGTAACGACCCTTTTTACAGGTAGCTTTGCTACTACCTCCTAGCACTGAGCTTCCTAGCCTCCCTCTCTGTCTCCCTAAGAATTACGACATCACCTATCCTAACAGGGCCTTTAATATTCCTCGTAATTATCCTCCCCTTATCCCTCCCCTCCAGCACCCTAACCCTCACCTGAGTTATCTCACCCGTTACACCAGTTCTACCAACTATCTGAATAACCTCTGCAGGGAAGCCGAACTCCTCTATAACGTTAACGTCCTCCTGACTTATATCGACCTTTCTTACCTCCTTACCCATACCAGCACCTAGGGTATAGTTAGCCTCACCCCCCTTAAAAGGTTACTTTATTAAACCTTATTTACCGTTTACTACCAGGTTTGAGGGGTGAGGAGATGCCTAGGGTAAGGAAATGCACGTTCTGCGGTGCTGAGATACCCCCGGGTACGGGGCTTATGTATGTAAGGAACGACGGTACTGTGCTCTGGTTCTGCTCGAGTAAGTGCTTTAAGAGCTATAAAATGAGGCGCGATCCTAAGAGGCTTCCCTGGACCTCTCTATACCTGGGTAGGAGGTCGCGGACGGCTTGATTCAGAGGACCATATTGCTCATAAAGCCGGACGGCGTTAAAAGGGGCTTGATAGGGGAGATATTAAGGAGGGTAGAGGCTAAGGGTTTAAAGATACTAGCCCTAAAGATGATGAAGCTAACTAAGCGGTGCACTGAAAGGCTGTACGACGTTCACCAGGGTAAGGAGTTCTACGAGTCGTTGATAGAGTTCATGACGTCGGGACCAGTCGTAGTAGCCCTTGTAGAGGGTGATGAAGCGGTTAGCGTTGTCAGGAACCTCAAGGTACTCTTTAACCCCTCATGTGATGAGCTTAAGCTGGAGTTCTAAGTAGGGCCTTTAGACCTTAACAGCCTAAGCTTAATTAGGAGCGATACCCCGTAACCCCTACTAACCCTTTGCTTAGCTCTTATAATCTCCTCAATAAGTAGGGCGAGCTCCGGCGTTACTAGCTCCTTAAACTTCGTAATAAGCTTCTCCAGGTCTGACTCACGCGGGTCTGTATACAGTATATCACCCTCGCTAAAATGCCTGCCAACCATAACGTTCCCCCTAATGGATATAGCAACCTCATCACCTTTCTTAGCCTCAGGTACTGGCTTCCCCCTGCTCTGGATCTGCATTATGGTGCCTAAGCGCCTGCCATCCCCTCTCATAACGGGGTAGCCAGGCTTTATCGTGCCTGCAACGACCCTTACACCAACGATAGCTGGCCCACTTCTCCTAAAAACAAACCCGGGCAGGATCTTAAACTTACCCGGAAACACTATTCTCTGTAGCTCGTAGGAGACCTCCCTTCTCTTCTCCTCCTTAACCCACTCCTCGTAGGACTCTATCAACCTGTAGATTATGGAGTGGCTGAAGACCTTAACCCCCTCCCTAGCAGCCAGCTCCTCAGCATCCGGTAAGGCTTTAACGTTAAACAGCAGCACGACACCGAGGTACTTGTTGTGTTTAGCGACTATTGATGCCTCAATCACATCTCTCTTCGTTAAAGGACCTACGTCAGCAACCCTCACGGAGACGCCCCTACCCTCTAACGTCGTGACAATAGCCTCTAAAGTCCCTAGCGTATCGGCCTTAACAACTACGCCATCTATGTCGCGCTTAAACAAAACCTGTGTTACCTCCTCCGAGACCTTCTTAACGTACTCAGGTACCTGCTCCTTACCCAGAACCACGTAGAGGGGGGCCCCTGCAACACTCCCCTCCAGCCCGGGAGCTACTATCCTAACGCCGGCAGCAGCACTAACCTCCTCAACGTTCTTAAAGCCCGCGGTGGCTACCCTCATCTCCTCTAACGGCCTAGGCATTAGTATTGCTCTAACCTTGGTAACGATGGGTTCCTCAATACCGCCAACTACTATGGTGTCGCCCCTCCGTATAATACCGTCGTAGATTATCGCATCTAAACACGTCCCTAAACCCTGAACCTCCTTAACCTCAAGGACAACCCCCTTAGCAGGCCCTTCCGTGAACATGATCCTCTTAGTTAAGTAGCGCTGAGCTAGGCCTGCGAGCACCGCAAGTAGCTCTGGAATTCCCTCACCAGTTTTTGCTGAAACAGGGACAACCGCTATGGCCTTCGTGAAGTCCCTTATCTTATCAAACCTCTCAGCAGGTATACCTAAGTTCATAAGCTGACCTATCAGCGTGTACAGCCTCCTTTCAAGCTCCCTAACAGCCTCGGCGCTCTGATCCCTTATTGTGAATAGGAATGGCGTGTTAGGCCTCGATCTCCACCCATATATACGGTCGATCTTATTAGCAGCGACAAGAAAGGGCACGCGCCTACTCTTAAGGATCTCTATGCTCTCTAGCGTCTGCTTCTTAACGCCCTCCATGACGTCTATAACCAATACCGCGAAGTCCGCAACGCTACCCCCCCTCCTCCTTAAGTTGCTGAACATTTCATGCCCTGGGGTATCTATGAAGAGCAGTCCAGGTATCCTTAACTTGATGGGGAAGAGGGCTTTGAGGGGCTGGGTTAGCTTCTCTATAACGGATAGCGGGACTAGCGAGGCACCTACGTGCTGCGTCATCTCACCTGGCTCCTTCTTAACAACAGCTGTACCCCTTATCTTGTCGAGGAGTGTCGTCTTACCGTGATCTACATGCCCTAGAACGGTAACTATAGGTGATCGAAGCCCTTTCCTATGCATACCAAGCCACCTACCTGTCACTAACTCTGTCTATCTAAGTATTAATTCTATCCTAAACCATCGAGCCTAGATTACGGAGACGTAGTATCTGAGAACAGCGACTAAACCCCCGAAGGTCTTCCTTATCCAGGCGTAGTCGGGTATGAGCTCATTAACAACGAATACGTCTGCCCCAGCCTTCCTAGCCCTCTCCACAACATCATCTATTCTCGGGTAGTCCTCTGTTACTATTATGAATTTAACAGCCTTAAGCTCTAGGGCCTTCTTGATAGCTTCCTCACCATATATCGCTAAACCGTCGTCCTTAGCTAAGTGGAGGTTAAACTCCTCTAAAGCCTTAGTAATCCTTACGTATATGTGCTCCTTAATCACGTCCTCAGCTCTTAGAACAAGCTCTTTAAGGCCGGGCTCGCCCTGACTACTGACATCTATTGGACCTCCTATGATGAGCTTCTGCAATCTATACTCTAGGTAGTTCCCCTTCATGAAGCTCACCTTAGTAAAGCCGGGACCACCTATTAAGATCCCCTTTAACTTTCCCTCCTCAAGGAGGGGGAGGAAATAGTTACTAGCTTTCTCACCCACCTTCTTAAAGAAGTCCTTGGTTAGCTCTTCAATAACCCGGTCGAACCTCCTTTGAGACCAGCCCCCCCTGCTATGCTTACCCGGTATGTAACCTTCAACCTCATCTAGAACCGTTAGCGACGCGCCCTTAAGCAGACCTATGGTTGCTTCATCCCTCTCTATTATTATGAGCCCGTAAGCATCGTTCTCCTCAATCATGGATTCGAGGAACTCTACGTGGAACCACTTATCAGTTCTATAGAAGTAAACCTTTATGGGCTCGGGAGGGGAGAACATTAAGGCAATGAACTCACCTGTTTCATCGTTCTCACCCGCGAACACCACTAAACCATTAGGTGGGACCTTAGGTATCCTTAACAACCTATCGATGGCTGCTGATAGGGCTGCCTGAACCTTGCTCTTAGTTCTCTTAAGCTTAATGTTCTCAGTAATCGCTAGCTCCTGGCGCAGCATGCTAACTATATCGCTCACAGGCCTGCCTGGAGGTATGTAAAGCGATAGAAGGGTTGTTGCGTGAGCCCTCCACTTCTTAAGCTCCTTCACAACCCTCTTAAGCTCCTCCTTCGTTATTTGAAGCCTTACCTCACCGCTAAATACAGCTCACCCTCCATGACCTTTAGCTGCTAAATTTTTAAACTTAATACCACTCTACGCTAGCACGGCGTTAGCTATAAGGAATACGAGCAGCGACGTTACATAAGCTAATGATAACATGTAAACTATGGCTAATAGGGTCATTTTAATGCTCCTGCTCTCCTGAAGAATTACCGCTAATGTTGCGAGGCAGGGGACGTAGAGCGTTACGAACGTTAGTATGCTTAAGGCCTGAGCCCTTGATATTCCAATACCCTTCAAGACGTTTATAGGGTCCTCTCCCCCTCCATATACTACGACTAAGCTATCCAGAACAACCTCCTTAGCAACAAACCCATTTATTAAGGCAAACCCTAACCTCCATGCATCACCTCCTCTTAACCCTAAAGGTGCTAGGGCTGGGGCTATAGCTCTACCCATTACTGAAGCATAGCTACTGGCTACGTCCCCGGTAGGGCCTAGGTAGCCCTGGGGCCCGGTATAGACTAGAAGCCATACAACCACGCTTAATGCAAATATTATAATCCCGGCCTTCCTTAAGAAGTGCTTCGTGCTGTCCCAGGAGAGCCACCACACAACCCTAGCTTTAGGGCTATGGATAGGTGGTAGCTCCAGGAGGAGTTCAGGGGGGGCTCTATCCTTAAACCACAACCTCCTTATTATTAGGGATGTAATGAGGGCTACTGCTGTACCTATAACGTAGACGAAGAATATTGTTAATGCCTGACTCAGTGGGTCATTAAAGAAAGCTGTTGCGAAAGCCAGTGCCACAACGAGCCTTGCCTGACAGGGAATGAATGGAACCGAGAAGATCAGCTCGTACCTCTCGTGCTCATCGATCGAGGTCCTACTAGCCAGTACAGCGGGGACGTTACAGCCTAGGCTTATTATGAATGGATAGATGGCCCTACCGGAAAGACCGAATTTCGAAAAGAAGGTATGGAGGCTAACAGCCATCCTAGGAGCTAGCCCGGAGTCTTCAAGCATTGCTAGGAGGACTGATACCAGGAATATTAGGGGTAGGAACGTTAACACAGACCCGACGCCGGTAATGATGCCATTGGATATTAATGATGAAAGCCACACAGGCCCTACACTACTTAGCGTGGTTGAGGTAGTTCTAGAAAGCCATCCAAAAAACGCGCTTAAGAGTCCACTTAAACTAAACTCCTCCACTGCCGATGCCTCCCTAGAGAGGCCTAAGGTGTTAAGCACTATGTTTAGCGGGAAGCCCGTGTTTAGAGCGAATGCTATGAAGAAGGTGAGGAAGATTATTATAGTGCTCACCGCGGGGCCTATGACGGGCTTTTGAAGAACCTCCTCAATAAACCTAGCTCTAGCTTTAATGGCTGTCCTCACAATGGCTTTCCTAGCTATGTGGTCTACGAACTCAAAGCGCTTCTTAACCAGGTACTCAGAAACATCTATACCTAGTTCCTTACGTACCGTAGCCCTCACCTCACTAATTCTTTGAATAACGTCCTCCCCACCGCTACCTGCTAGGATTTCCTCAAGCCTCGGGTCCCCTTCAAGGAGCCTGACAGCTACCCACCTACTTGGGTAACTAGGTAAGAACCCCCCCTCCCTTATGAATGACTCAGCCTTTTTTATGAATGGTTCAAGCACGCCGTAATCCACTACTAGACGGTTCCTAGCATCACCCCTCCTCGCACGACCTACTATAGCGTCTAGCAGCTCTCTTATCCCTTCACCCCTTATTGCTGCTGTAGCGATTACAGGTACTTTAAGGTCTCTCTCTATCTCATTAAAGTGTATGTGAATACCTTTAGAATGTGCTTCATCTACCTTAGTAAACGCTATGATAACGTTAGGAGTTAGCTCAAGGACCTGGATAGCTAGGTACATAGTACGTTCAGGAGATGTTGAATCGACTAACACCACTATAACATCAGCATTTCCCGCAATCATGAACTCCCTAGAAATAACCTCCTCACGGCTTGTAGCGCTAATACCGTAAATACCTGGTAGGTCTACAAGGCATAGCCTCCGCCCCTTATAGTCCCTAACTCCGTACTTTAACTCAACAGTAACACCAGGCCAATTACCAACCCTTACCGACTCCCCGGTTAAAACATTAAACAGCGTTGACTTCCCTACATTAGGGTTACCTGTAAGTGCTACAACAATGTCGCACCTGCTCTCTTCTGATCCACTACTTACCATAGGTCCTCAAAAATATTAGGGTAACCTAATTTTTAAACATTCCTTAAGAAAAGCAGAGATTGCGTTGAGACCCCTCCCCATAGGTCTACTCACTGGGCTATATTTTAGTAAGCTATACTGGGATTATTTTAAGCCCTGTTTTTAGTTCTAGAATAAAGGTCTAGTGATGTTTAGGCGATAGACTCATCACTTTCGTATTCTATATTAATCCTTGGAAGTATTAAGGAGAGGCGTTCTTTAAAGTTTCCTTAGGGCTACATACTAATTGGTGACGTTGATGAGGAAGAGGTTGGTTGTTTACGTAGGTTATGATGGTAGGAGCGCTTCTATCCTAAGGAGGGCTAGGAGTTTAGCGCCATTCTTCGATGACTTAACGGTAATCTACGTTCCTGAGAGTGATCCCGAGGTGTTATCAGCGCTGTCGATACCGAGCGCAGTGGTTGAGGACATCGCCTAGTAGTGTTACTGCCCCTCT
>NJEF01000075.1 GCA_002255065.1 Desulfurococcales archaeon ex4484_204
GATAAGTGGAGTGCTTCAAAGGTGCGGAGCTACGGTGAGGTGGTGTATGTAAAGAAGGCTAGGGGACCGAGAGATCCCCTATGGAGGAGCGTGCCTAACCTTATAGGTGCGTTCCTGCAGAGCGTTCGTAGGGTGGGCCGTGTTGATGTAGTTGTAGCTACCGGTAGCAATCACTGCGTGCCGCCATCAATAGCAGGTAAGCTTAGGGGGGCTAGGCTCGTAACCATAGAGAGCTCCGTTAGGTTTACTAAGGCTAGCTTAAGTATAAGAGCTCTAACCCCCCTAGCAGACATACTGGCTCTGCAGTGGTCGGAGCAGAAGTTATTACATAAGGGGGGCGTAGTGGTGGGACCCATATACGAGCTACCTGAGCATAGGCCGTGGAACGGCGGCTACGTACTAGTAACTGGAGGGACGTACGGCCATAAAGCGCTGTTCGACGCGATCTCAGATCTAGGCTTAGACAACGTCGTCCTTCAGACAGGTAGGATCGATCCGAGGCCGTACATGAAGCGCCACCCTACATGGAAAGTATTCGACTTCGACCCGGACTTCGGTAGGTGGTTAGCAGGTGCTAAAGTAGTAGTAACGCACTTCGGGAAGACCGCCGTAGATGCCGTGCTAAGCTATAGGAAGCCAACGATAATTGTTTTGAACCCCGAGTGGAGGTACACCGTTGGCAGGGAGGATGCCGAGATATTAGCTAGGAAGCTCAACGCTGTACTACTAAGTGAGGTAACAGCGGAGGCTGTAAGGGATGCAATAAATGATGCAGTTAAGAGGACATTACCTATGTATGAGGACGGTGCCGAGAACTTAGCGAATTTATTATTACGCCTCATCAGTTAATAAGATAGTACAGACATAGCCATAAATTATAATGCTCCTAGCTTGAGAGTGTTTAACGGATTGCTTAAACAGCTATCTAGCTTTCTTGATACTAGTTAGAAGTGTATGCTCTTGGTTCTCCCATACTAGCTTTCTTTTAGCGTACTCCATAACCCTTTCTCGAAGATCTTCTCTTTTCTCAATACTTAGCTCTAAAAGCTCCTCAAACGTTTTTCTTAATGCATCTCTAAACATTTTTCTGTCTGTAGCTTGTACTATGATAGCATCCTTAGACAGATCTTCGGTAACAGACTTTAAGGTACTGGTTACTACAGGTACCGAGCCTGCAATTGCGTACTGATATGGTTTGTTAGGATTGAAAAATTCATGTAATGGATGCGGAGCCCAGGTAACTAACCCAAAATCTATGTGACTAAGAAAATTATAGAGTTCATATCTATTTAACCAGCCAACACCTTGAAAACACAGGTAGTTATAGTCCATACCGGCAACAAATACTTTAAAATTACGTGATTTAGCGAGACTACACAATACCTCCGCGGCTACACTTAAATCTCGATGATATGATTGTGTCGGGAGATCGAAACCTATGTAGCCGAACTTTACTTCATTAGACGTCTTAATGTCCTCCATCCCCCCTACTTCAAGCCTAGAAGGATAATTCTTTAACACGAATAAATCGCTTTCATTTAAGTTAAATCTCTTCATGAAGTCCTGTTTAGCGTAGTGGTTTGTAAATATCATTGGATGCCTAGATGCTAATTTAGCCTCAATCAACTTAACTCTATATATCCACCTTCTTCTTAAAGTACCTAGTGCATATGTTACCCTCTTTAGTAAACGCATCGCTTTAGTACCAAGTAGTGGATTACACTTAACCTGCATGTAGAAGTATTCATGGTTATCTATCAGTAATGGAATTCCTAACTTATCTACTATATACCCTGCTACAGGATTTATTGCTATAACTACCTCAGGCTTTATATCGCTTATCACACGCTGTACCCTCTTCAGAGTTTTACTTAAGCTAGGCTCTAGCAACGAGTATGTGAACCTATCGAATTCCACGTTTACGCATCTAAAGTTATCGATTCTTCTCCTGAATACTAAGCATGGCTGTTCCCTTACTTTACCGATGAATGTTACATCAAAACCATGCTTAATTAAGGTGTAGATTTCTTTTTCCACTCGAGAGTCAGGATAGGGATCCTGGCTCACTATTGCTATATGCTCTTTCACCATTACTAGCTCCCTTAATAGCAATAGCTATATACATAGCGAGTTTTTCTTTTTATCTATCACCTTTTAAGAATCCTAAAAGGTTAAGTAGACCGTACTATACATAAAAATTCATTAGTTATTGGTGATATCCTACTGCATAGCTACTATCTTGTCATTTCATGATTATAACACTTGCAGTGATGAAATTCATTACCGTAACACTACATCGTAATTAAGAGGGAAGTACCTGAGCTAATGGCTATTAGTCCTTAAACTTAGTAGTCATAGCCCTTCCTTAGGAGAGCCATTTTATCTACCTTCATGTGTTAAAAAGCAAATTACGAATAGGGGTCTTCCGGTTAAAATAGAGCGCTACCTATATAGAGACCTTAAAAGGAAGGATTAAATAGATACTCTTAGATGAGAGCAGACCTATACGCATTAAAGGCGTAAACAAGTAAATTTATCCACAATATAGCACTTCTCCACATTACATAAGCTATTACTCTAAAGCTAGTTCACAAGCTACTGCGCATACTACAATATGATTGTGTAATGACTTAACTTACTTAAGGAACTAAGTGCTTAAACCTGAAATCTTTTACAATCTCCTAAGCTAGGGCTTTTAACTCTCGATCCCAAGAAGGTGTTAGTAGTTCATAAGCTTTACAGCGGATTACATAATTATAATTAATAAAGAGTCAATAACATCGGTTGTGAAGCTTAAGTAATTTATTTAAAGAACTCTTATTCTACCGTCTCCTTTAATTAGCCTCGTAGCTAACTGTGATAAGTTGGTAGGTGAGGGTTGAGGGTTATCGCTAAGGACTTGAGGAGGGGTGCTGTAAGGGTTAGGGTTGAGTGCCCCGACGACCTATGGGTACTTAAGACTGTGGTTAGGGAGGGGGACGTAGTTATTGCCAGGACTTTAAGGGATGTTAAGGTCGATGGGGAGGGGAAGAGGAGGCTCCCAATGGTCCTAGCCGTTAGGGTTAAGAACGTCTACTTCCAGCCCTTCGCGACCAGGCTGAGGATCCACGGCGTCATAGTCGACGGGCCTGAGACCTACGGGCTCAGGGGCTCCCACCACACCTTCAACGTGGACGTCGGCTCCGAGGTCGAGGTCGTTAAGGGCTTGTGGAGCCCTTCGGAGCTTGGCAGGCTCGCTAGGGCTAGTAGGAGGTGGGTTAGGGCACTGCTTGTCGCGGCGGACTTCGATGAGGTCTCGGTAGCGACCCTCTACCAGCAGGGAGTTAGGTACTTACTGGATAGGGGGCTGCCCGGCGTTAGCGTTAGGGACCCCAACTCCATAGGGAGGGTTGCCGACGAGGTAGTTAAGCTAGTCCTCGAGGTCCTTAGCAGGGAGGAGGTGGATGTAGTGGTTGTGGGGTCCCCAGCTGTCCTGAGGGAGTACATCGCCGACAGGCTGTCTAAGCTGGTGGGGGGTAGGGTGAGGGTGTACAGGGACTCAGTGTCTGTGGGGGGTAGGCACGGTGTTGAGGAGCTCATTAGGAGGGACGTGGTTAAGAATATCTTAAGGGATGTAGCAGCTATCGAGGTTGAGGAGATCCTGAACGAGTTCATGGCCTACCTAAGCAAGGGCTCCGATAGGGTCGCCTACGGGCTCGAAGCAGTTAAGGTAGCTGTTAAGTCTAACGCTGTTAGGAAGCTGCTGATTAGCGAGGACCTCCTCTCAGGCCCCCTAAGGGAGGAGGTTGAGGCCCTAGTAAGTGAGGCTGAGGGTAGGGGGGCCCTAGTAAGGATAGTCCCTACAGAGAGCCCTACATCAGCTAAGGTTAAGGCGTTGGGCGGCGTAGTAGCTATCCTTAGGTACGGCCTAGACCTAAGCGCGCTCGTCCCTAACCCCTAGAGGCCATCTCGAACACGGTTCTAGCCCTACCCGTAATAGCTCTAAGGAGGGCGTGCGCTGTAAGGACGGCCCTGACCTTACCCCTCCTATCAACGACCACTACGTAGTTAGCCCTCTCCCTACCCATGAGCTCCATAACCTCCTCAACCCTAGCGTCCTCCTCAACCACCGGTGGGTGCTTGTTCATTACGTTAACGAGCTCCAGCCTCATTAAACCCCTAGGAGTTACCTTAACCTTAGGCACCGTGGCGAACGCCGCGCCCATGTGCTCCCTAACGATCCCCCTACCGGGGAGCCTTAAGGCCTCAACAATGTCTACCGGTGCTAGAACCCCCCTAACGACCCCCTCATCATCAACGACCACCACGTAGTCCCTACCGTCCTTGATGTAGCCCAGGACCCTGCCCACATTGGATGCGTGGTGAGCTATCGCGAACCTGGGCAGGAAGTCCCTGTACCTATCTATGAAGTCCCTAACCCTCATGTTGAGTATGTCCGTAACGGAGCTTGAGAACTCCCTGACCAGCTCCTCCATAGCTCCACCCCTAGACATAGCCTCTCCTACCGAATAACCTTACCCTCAGCCAGGCCACCTCCTCACCCCTAAACACCAGCTTTAGGAGGGGCGGTGTCAGCACATTGGTCACAACGACTACCAGGAGGGCTGCTAGGTAGACCTCAGGCCCTAGGAGCCCGCCCCTAACACCTACGTATGCAGCTATGACGCAGAACTCAGCCCTAGGGAACAGCCCAACGGCAACCCTTAACGACGACCTCAGGGGGTAGCCGATGAGGTACGAGACGAGCCCCCCTCCCAGGAGCTTCCCAGCGAACGCAGCGGATATAAGGGCTAGGTAGAACAGGAGGTGCTCAGGCCTTAAAGCGCTCCTCAAGTTGATCTGCGCCGCTGTCGTTACGAAGAACAGTATTGAGAACAGCATGGCCATAGCCCTAACCTTATCAACAGCCCTACTAATGCCCCTAGCCTCCGATAGCGCTAGACCTACAGCGTACGCAGCTACTAGGGGGTTAAGGCCTACGTAGTAGGAAAGGACGGCCATAACGGAGAAGAGGGCCATAACGGAGACGACGACGGGTTCAGCGGTCCTCAACCTCATAGCTAGCTTCATGAACCTGCTCGACAGCCTGTGGAGAACCACGACCGTAACCAGCCAGAAGCCCAGGGCTAGGGCTGCAGCCCTAACCAGGGATACGGGGTTAAGGCCCCCCTCACGTATTAGCGATGAACCTGCCGTTATCGTTACTAGAGCTGTTATGTCGTCGAAGACCGCTACGCCAAGCACTGTCCTCCCCTCAACGGACGTAAGCCTATCTATATCTATGAGGGTCTTCACGCTAACGCTAATGCTGGTAGCCTCGAGCACGGCTCCCAGGAAGAAGCTCTGGAGGGGCCTGTAGCCGAAGGCGAGGCCAGTTAAGTACCCCAGGCCGAAGGCGGCTACCGCCTCACCAGCTGTTAGGACAGCGGCTACCGGCGCTAACCTCATGAACTGCCTGTACCTAGTCTCAATACCTGCGTAGAGGAGG
>NJEF01000076.1 GCA_002255065.1 Desulfurococcales archaeon ex4484_204
TTATAAATCACCCCTTATATATTAAGAGGTGGTACCTTGGAAACAAAGCCCTCCTAAGGTTTAACCGCCTAGAGGTCTCCTTACGCTGCGTTAAGTGCGGAAGCGTCTATGAACCTGATCCGTATCTCTTCTCCTGCCCTAAATGCGGTAGCCCACTGGAAGTCGTTGTTAGGCCTAAGGAACTTAAGTGGTTAAGGCTTAGGAGGAGGGCTCTCAGTGTGTGGAGGTATAGGGAGCTCCTCCCAGTACCTGAGGGTGTTAAGGAGGTATCTATGGGTGAGGGGGGTACCCCCCTAATTAGGGCGGAACGCATAGCGTCCTTAACGGACGTTAAGGAGGCCTGGGTTAAGTTTGAGGGGGCCAACCCCACGGGCTCGTTTAAGGATAGGGGGATGACTGTAGGGGTAACCATTGCTAAGCACGTAGGTGTTAGGGCAGTTATTGTTGCTAGCACTGGAAACACCTCGGCTTCAGCCTCAGCGTACGCGGCTAGGGCAGGTATTAAGTGCTTCGTAGTGCTCCCTAAGGGTAAGGTAGCTAGGGGTAAGCTATCCCAGGCAGTAATTCACGGAGCTGTAATCGTTGAGGTAGCCGGCTCATTTGATGACGCGTTAGAAGCCGTTATGGAGGTGGCTAGGAGAACTAAGCTACTATATCCGCTGAACTCCTTCAATCCGTGGAGGCTTGAAGGGCAGAAGACGATAGCCTACGAGATCTACGATCAGTTGGGGAGGGTGCCTAGGAAGGTCATAGTCCCTGTAGGTAACGCTGGCAACATAGCAGCTATATGGAAAGGCTTTAAGGAGTTAAAGGAGCTAGGCGTAGCTAACGAACTCCCTGAGATGGTAGGGGTTCAGGCAGCTGGTGCTGCACCAATAGCTAACGCATTTGAGAGAGGTCTCAGCGAACCCGTCTTCATAGATAGACCGGAGACCGTGGCTACGGCTATAAGAATAGGTAGGCCCGTTAACTGGTATAAGGCCCTTAACGCTGTGAGGGAGTCTAACGGGGTGGTGGTTGAGGTAGGTGATAGCGAGATCCTTGAAGCTCAGGGGATGTTAGCACGCCTTGAGGGAGTGGGTGCTGAGCCAGCAGGGGCTGCCCCTCTAGCAGGATTAATTAAGTTATCTAAGGAGGGCCTGGTAGGGAGAGATGATGACGTAGTCCTAGTAGTTACTGGCCACACGCTTAAGGACCCCGATGTAGCAGTTAGACACTCAGTGCCTACGTATGAGGCTAAGGGTTCTAAGGAGGTGGTAGCAACGTTCATTGATTTAACTAGGTGAGCTTTAGTGCCAGTGATTAAGGGGGTTTATAGGGCGTACTCCAGCTCAGCTAACTTAGGGCCGGGCTTCGATGTCATGGCTGTAGCCCTTAACGCCTACCACGACGATGTAGAGGTTAAAGTAACTACTCCAGGGTCGAGGCATGTTGAGGTAAGGTTCTACGGGGAGTTCTCCACGGGTATTGCGCCTGAGAAGAGCACCGTGATGCTAGCCGCTAAGGAACTCCTAAGCAGGACCGGTATCTGCGCTGATGTTGAAGTAAGCGTTACCAAGGGTATCCCGGTAGGTAAGGGCTTAGGTAGTAGTGGGGCGTCAGCAGCAGGCATTGTTAGGGCGTTAAACGACCTCCTAGGCCTTGAGTTAGGGGAGTCCGAGGAGGTTTTAATAGCTGGTGAGGGGGAAAGGGCATCAGCAGGCGTGCCCCACTACGATAACGTAGCAGCAAGCCTTCACGGATGGCTAACCATAGTGTTTAAAGGTAGGCCAGGTATTGAGGTAAGGAGTTATAGGGTTAGAGCCACCTTCGTTATCGCAGCGCCTAACCTAGCAACACCGCCGTCCAAGACCGAGGTTATGAGATCCGTAATACCTAGGGTGGTTAATTTAGGGGACGTAGTTGCTAACCAAGGTAACCTAGCAGCACTCGTTGCAGGGCTCCTGCTAGGAGACCTAGCGCTAGCTGGTAAGGGTATGGAGGACCACATAGTTGTTCCAGCTAGAGCTAAGTACATACCCTGCTTCTACTGGGCTAGGGATGCCGCTATGAATGCTGGTGCCCTAGGCTTCACGCTTAGCGGGGCCGGGCCCTCAACGATAGCCCTAGTACCTAGTGAGGCCGTAGCTAAGGAGGTATCTAGAGCTGTTAAGGAAGCCTATAAGGCCTGCGGAATTAGCGCCGATGTAGTAATAGCGAGGCCAGCTCCTGGAGTGTTAAGGATAGATTAGGGGTAGTGAGTAGGTGGAGGGCCTTAATAAGCTAAAGGCAGGTGCTGATTGTGAGTTGCTGTAAAAACCTTGTTGTGCTTAAGTTCGGCGGCTCGATCCTAAGGTCCGGTAGTGACTACGTTAGGGTTGCTCAGCACGTTAAGGAGTTAGTGGATGCAGGGTTTAGAGTAGTCGTGGTAGTATCTGCTATGAAGGGCATTACCGACCTGTTAAGCCTCGTTGCTAGTAGTAGGGAGCGTGTTAAGGTACTTAAAGAGGTAATCAGTAAGTATCTGCTAGCTATTAGAGAGGTAGGTTGTGACGGCGTTCCTAAAGGGCAGTTAAGCGCGTTCTCCGAGGTTAGTGCTGAGCTAGCTAAGGTTGCCTGGGCTATAGACGTTTTAGGTGAGGTAACACCCAGGGTTAGGGACTACGTTCTATCGTTTGGGGAAGTGATGTCATCGGTAATCATGTCCCTAGCCCTTAGGTCGCAGGGTGTTAGCACTAAGTGGTTTACTGGGCGTCAAGCGGGTATAGTGACCGATGATAATTACGGGGAGGCCAACCCTATACATGAAGTCTCGGCAGGACTAGTAAGGGAAAGACTGTGTAGCCTTATTAGGGAAGGGGCAGTCCCTGTCGTAACAGGCTTCGTAGCAGGAACCCTAGACGGATCGGTAACTGTGCTTGGCAGGGGCGGTAGCGACTTCACAGCAACCCTGTTAGCTAGGCATTTAGGGGCGTCCGAGGTCAGACTATACACCGACGTACCCGGTGTAATGTCTGCAGACCCTGAACTAGTTCCTAACGCTAGAGTGATAGATGTTATGTCGTTTAACGAGGCTATGGAGCTGGCTTACCTAGGCGCTAAGAAATTCCATCCAAGGACGTTCGAGCCCCTAGTAGGTACTGACATAGCTGTTAGGGTTACCTCACTCCACACTAAGGGCGAGGGCGGTACGTTAATAACTGAGGAGGGCGGTGGGCCACCTCTTAAGGCTGTTGTGGTCCTCAACGACCTATCGGTGGTAAGCGTTGTTGGGGCTAGAATGGTTGGTAGGCTCGGGACTGCTGCAGAGATAGCAGCTACAGCGGCTAGGGTCGGGGTGAATATCATAGGCATAGTCCAGCCAGTCTCTGAGATCTCCATATCTCTCATAGTTAACAGGGTCGATGCCACTAGGCTGGTTAATGCGCTTACAGCTATAGTGAGGAAGGGCGTTGTTAGAGACGTCGTGGTCGAGGACGTCGTAGCTGTTAGCGTTGTTGGGGAGGGCCTTAAAGACCCCAGGTTTGTTAGCGAGGTAATTAACTGGGTATCTGAGGAACCCTTAAGCATAGTCTCCTGGTATAGGGGTGACGTTAGCTTAACGCTGACATTTAACAACGTAGATAAGAGTAGGGTTGCTAGGATACTTCACAGCGGGGTTCTAAGGTATGGATAAGCTGAGGGTGGGTGTTCTAGGAGCAACAGGCCTTGTTGGGCAGAGGTTCGTCCACCTACTAAGCAGGCATCCATGGTTTAGGCTGGAGTACCTAGCTGCATCACTAGGTAGTGCTGGCAGGAGGTACGAGGACGTTGTTAGCTGGTACATGGGCAGCGAGCTCGATGATCGTTTAAAAGGGTTTATTCTAGGGAATGCCTCAGATCCCGCCTCGGTGCCCAGGGACCTAGATGTGGTCTTCTCCGCTCTTCCAAGCAGTGTCGCTATGGATGTCGAGGTGCCCCTAGCTAGGAACGGCTTCCTAGTCGTATCCAATGCTAGCCCTATGAGGTTAGAGAGGGATGTCCCGCTCCTTAACCCGGAGGTTAACTACGAACATATAAAGGCCTTGGAGTTGCAGGCTAGGTTAAGGGGTTGGAGGGGTGGGTTAATTAAGAACCCTAACTGCTCAACAGCTATATTAACGCTGAGCTTAGCACCCCTTAGAAAGTACTGTTTAAGGGAGGTTATAGTAACCACGCTGCAGGCTATAAGCGGTGCAGGCCTTAGAGGGGTTAACGCTTACTCAATCGTTGATAACGTTATACCGTATATTGAGAGGGAGGAGTTTAAGTTGAGGGAGGAGACGAGGAAGATACTCGGTAGGCTGTCCAGTGACGGTGTAGAGCCAGGTGATGTACGTGTTTCAGCAACAACGGCTAGGGTACCTGTTCTCGACGGGCACATGGAGTCTGTACATGTAAGGCTTGAGAGGGCCTTCGATGTAGGTGAGGTTCTAGACGAGCTTAAAGCGTTTAGCTCGCTACCACAGGAGCTCGGCTTACCAACAGCTCCTAAGAGACCTATAGTCGTTATGCTGGACAGGGATAGGCCTCAGCCAAGGCTCGATAGGTATGTGGAGGGCGGTATGGCCGTCGCTGTTGGGAGGGTTGAGGCAGCTGAATCGCTACCTGGTAGGTGGCTTAAGTACGTGGTCCTAGGCCATAACACGGTGAGGGGGGCTGCAGGAACAGCGGTACTCATTGCTGAGCTCTACTTCAAAATGGAAGGTATGGTGTAGTTAAGCCCAGCACCCTTAAGAGTCAGCTATCCTAGCCTACATCACCACTCAGAAGTTCCAGCGATCATCACTACGTATAGAAGGGTATTACAGGGTTAATAACTAGTGTAGTGCCTTACCAGTCGCTGAGCTCCTCAACCAAAACCTTACTAGGTACTTCTACCCCCTTAGCTAGCGGCTCCTCGGTAGCGCCCTCTACCCTAACGACGGGTAGCTGCTCCTGCTCTACACGTTCTACACCGCGGTGGGGAGCGATGCTACTGCATAAGCTGTTAAGACTGTTAGGCGCGGTCTGGAGTAGTAAGGCTAGTGCTACCTCTATTAACGCCCCGATATCGACCCCTAGTTCCTTAAGGCTCATGACCTTCTTAGCCAGCTCACCTTTAAGGGATACTGTCGCTACTAACCTACCACTACTCATACTGCTTCCCGAATAGCTCAGAGGCTATCTTGTAGAACCCTATAGCGTTAGCGAACACCGGGTCGTCAGGCATGTCAGTGTCAGCGTTCAACGACTCTTCGAGGGCTTTCCTGAACACGTAGGCGCCGCCACCGCTAACAACTATCCTGTTAATGCACTCAACACCTGGCGGCAGGGATGTTAAGAGCTCCTTAACCCTGTAGGCTAACCTCCTCGAAACCCTCTCCTTAGCTACCTCAAGGGTCTTCTCTACGTCAGCAAGCCT
>NJEF01000077.1 GCA_002255065.1 Desulfurococcales archaeon ex4484_204
TGCTACCGCTATCGAGGCCAGCTATCTATGCGTCCCTCTCGCTACTCTTCGTTCTATCCCTTGACGACCTGTCAGGCCCTATAGTGTTTCAGGACGACCCAACAGCTAGGAACGTCCTAGCCTACCAAGCATACATGCACTTCGTAGAGCAGGTAACGGGAACCATCTCCGTTAGGGCCCTCGGGTACGTTGTCATATTAATGGCCTTATCAATAGTGACCTTCCTATTAGCCCTTAAACACATATCCGCGGTGTACAGGAGCTTAGGTGCCGGTACTGTAGCTTACTGGAGGCCTAAGAGGGGTTTAAGCCTAGGTGCCGCCTCAATGCTCGCCCTGTTAGCTATCATAGCTGCGTTAGCCTCGCTTCCAACCCTCTTAGGCATTGCGTACGCCTTCTCTAACTCCTGGGTTTCATCACCCCTACCGGAGCTAGGCCCTGGAAGCGCTGTTGAGGCCCTTACGTCGGCAGCTAGGGTGAGAGCTGTACTTAATACCTTAGCTTACACCCTCGCATCCACAGCTATCACATTCGTTGTAGCCTTCCTAGGGGCTTACTACACCGTGAGGGTGAAGGGCGGCCTCACTAGGGTTCTAGACCTACTGCTAAGCCTACCGGTGTCGGTGCCTGGGGTTGTCTTAGCCTTCTCCTACCTACTCACCTTTAAGGACCTACTGCATGGGTTGCCCATAGACCCCCTTAAAGCTCCATGGCTATACGTAGTTATTTCGTATTCCGTGCGCAGGATGCCCTATACATATAAGATCGCTCAGGCAGCGCTATCATCGATACCCAAGGACTTCGAGGAGGCCGCCATTAATTTAGGTGCTAGGCAGCTCAGGGTAGCGTTCACAATAGCTGCACCCTTAATAGCCCAGGCTCTAATCCTCGGCCTGTGGATGTCGGCTACCTACTCATCAACGGAGGTGAGCACATCGATAACTATAGGGTCTTTAGGTGGTGCGCAAGGATTAGAGCACCCAGCACCAGTGACCTACTTAGTGCTCCTCGACATGTCGTACTCGGGCCTTAAGTACGGTGGCGCTGCTGCTTTTGCATTACTGCTAGTTCTCCTGTTTAACGTAGGCCTTCTGCTAGCACTTAGACGTGCCACTACTAAGCAGGGAGCGTAAATTAACCGTCTAACAGCCTGCTACACTGCTATCCCGGCATTCAGCTCCTTAATGATTACTTAAGTACCTTACTTAGTAAATTCCTGTCCTGGAGATAGGTTGAGTTTAAACGATGAGGTATACGGCGCCAGTGTTAGGCTCCGCTTCGCTACGCTAGCTAACTTTACCGCTGAGGTCGTTAGCTATGTCGCTAGCCTCGTATTCGTTGTATCCGTTGCTAGGAGGTTAACGGTCTACGAGTTCGGTGTCTGGACCCTCATATCTAGATACACGGGGTACGTACTGCTATTCACGATAATCTTCACTTACTGGATCCCCAGAACGGTGAGCAGGGGGATTAACACCTCCAAGACAGGACTCCTAATCGCTATAGAGCTAGGGCTCGTAGCCTCCGTCGCCTACTCCCTCATAGCTATAGGGGCGTCACAAATGTTTAACCAGCCCCTCTACCCCCTCCTCCTCGCTACCATAATGGTTTTCGAGAACTACGTAAACACCTCCCTTACATCGATAGCTTCAGCCCACAGCCCGCAGTACCTAGGGCTTGCACGCCTAACTCTGAGGTCAGTTCAAGCCGGTATTGCTGTACTCCTTGTAGTTCTTCTTAAACTAGGGCTCTACGGCGTGGTTGCGTCGACAATAATAGCTAGGGCATCGATAACCGCTCTACTGTATGTAGTTAATAGGAGAGTACTTGCTAGGTCTAAATACTCACCTGAGGTTGTGAGGGAGTGGGTTAGGAGGTCATGGCTACCCCTATACAGCAGCTTTGTCTACATGCTCTACACCATAGATGCCGTAGTCGTTAGAGCGATAACTGGGTGCGAGGACGTGCTGGCATACTATGGTGTCTCGATGTCGGTATACGGACTAACCATGGTGTCCGCTAAGGGCTTCCCGGCCCTCTACGCTAGGCTACTTGCTAGGAGGGATGTAAGGGACGTATCTGAGGCATTCTGGATAGCATTCATGCTCAACATCCCGATAGTCGTTGGGGTAGTGCTATACGCTGAGGCCCTAGCAGCGGTCTATAACCCTAAGTACGTCGTTGCATCCCAGGTTATCAGGGTCTTCGCTATAGCATCAATAGCTAGGCTCCTATCAGCTATAACTAGGACAACCCTCACAGGTCTTGAGGAAAGGGATATTGAGAGGGATGTAAGGCTTAGGGAGACGGTGCTCTTTAAGATACCTACTATAGGCATGGCTATAGGGCTCGTGTATATCGGTGCCCTAGCGACGACTGCTTACCTCCTTAGAAGCAATCCAGTACTTACCGGTGTAGCATGGGGGGCCTTATTCATAGCCTACAACCTAGTCCTAACAGTGCTTTACGACTTAACGTTGAGGAGGGAGTTCAACGCTAAGCTCCCCTATAGGTCCCTGATGCTGTTTATCGGTAAATTCCTTATAGCCAGCTTGGGCATCGTGGTTGTAAGGGCTGTCTACCATGTCGAGCCTGTGAGCAGGGTCTGGACCCTGCTAAGTGAGCTAGGGCCCGCTATAGCGCTTTCGGCAGCTGCGTACTTCTCAGTACTGTACGTAATTGACGGGAAGTTCCGTAGGCTGGTCTGGGATGGTTTAAACTACTTAAAGAGGGTTCACCCAACAGTACCCTAACTAGCCGTTGCTAGCTTGGAGGCAATAGTTTTTACTCCTAATTCCCCCCAAGTCTATGGGCTCTCGGGAGAGGGGTGATCGCATGGGGGCCTCAATACGTGAGGTAGTCCCTACGCCTAGGTTTAGACGTATTGGCGCGCACACCCACATTAAGGGCCTAGGACTCGATGAGAACGGCAGGGCTGTTAAGATTAAGGATGGCATGGTTGGCCAGGAGAGGGCTAGGGAGGCTGCAGGCCTCATAGTTAAGATGATTAAGGAGGGTAAGTGGGCTGGTAAGCTAATAGTTCTTGCAGGCCCTCCAGGAACGGGTAAGACAGCTATTGCTGTAGCCATAGCTAGGGAGCTGGGAATGAACGTCCCCTTCATAGCTATGAGCGCTAGCGAGGTGTATAGTAGCGAGGTTAAGAAGACCGAGGTCCTCCTGGAGGCTATGAGGAAGTGCATAGGTGTTGAGATCCATGAGATGCGCGAGGTCTACGAGGGTGAGGTGGTTAAGTTCAACGTCATTACGGGGCCTCATCCATATAACCCATACCAGAGGGTTATTGAGAGGGCAGCACTCACGCTAAAGACTACGGATGATGAGAGGACCTTAGAGGTCGGGGAGGAGATAGCTGCCCAGCTGGTTGAGCAGGGTGTTAGGGAGGGCTACGTAATCCAGATAGATGCGGAAACCGGTAGGGCTACGGTGCTCGGGATAAGCTCTGAGAGCGACCTAGCTAAGAAGTACGAGGTTGGTAGGAGGGTAAGGGTTCCTAGACCTAAGGGTAAGGTGAGGAAGGAGAAGGAATTCGTCTACCACATGACCCTAGCAGACCTAGACAGGATGGTTGCTAGGAGGAGGAGCGGTGGGATCTTATCCCTATTCTTTGGAGGCCCTGAGGAGAAGGAGATAGGGCCCGAAGTAATAGCAGAGGTCGATAGGCAGGTTAAGGAGTGGGTCGACCAGGGTAAGGCGTTCTTACACCCAGGAGTGCTCTTCATCGACGACGCCCACATGCTCGACATAGAGACGTTCGCGTTCCTAGGTAGGGCTGTTGAGAGCGAGCTTTCACCGATAATAATACTGGCTACCAATAGGGGCTTTGCCAGGATCCGTGGAACAGATGTCGAGGCACCGTTAGGGTTCCCGGCAGACCTCCTAGATAGGGCCGTTATCATAGGTACGGAGACCTACGACGCTGAGAGCATTAGGGAGATACTTAAGATAAGGGCTACTGAGGAGGACATTAAGCTAAGCGATGGGGCCCTTAATAAGCTAACCGAGATAGGGGCTAGGAGGAGCCTTAGGTACGCTGTCCAGTTGCTAAGCATTGCAGCGGAGAACGCTAGGTCTAGGGGGGCTAATGAGGTTGATGCAGCAGATGTCGACCGCGTTGACCACCTCTTCATGGACGTTACCGAGGCTGTTGAGCACCTAAAGAAGTACGAGTCCCTAATGATTAGGCACTAACCCTAGAGCTTAAGCATTACCTTAGCTAGCCTTGATAGCCTCAAAGACCTCTTTTTATACAGCACGTAATCGTCCTGTGCAAGGCCCTTAACCAGCTCCTTAAAATACCTCGTGAAACCCACGGCGTCGTAGAGCACTCTGAAGCCTAGCACTAGACCAGAAAGAACTGTACCAGGCCTTAGGTTCTCTTTGAGGCTGTCTAGGTCGAACACTATGATGTCTACAGGTATCGCTAAAGCACTCCTCAAAACATGGGTAAGCCTTACCTCAAGATGCATCTTCTCCTCTAAGTCTTTAAGTTCGTTAACCACCACAATAATGTCGATATCCCTAGCCTCCCTATACTTATAGACATAGCTACCAAAGAGAACCACACACAGCAGCTCCTTCCCTAAGCGGTTAGTGACCTCCTTAATTAGTGATAATACCCTCTCTTCTGAGATAGGACCCAACAACCTCAACCACCTTTTTAGCGAGTTCTACGGCTTTTAAGGCTACATCGCTGGAGACCACGTCGTCGGGGCTGTAGACCTTACCTCTAAACAACGTTGGGTACCTAGCCCGCGTGTAGTACTCCGTGAGGAACTCCATCGCCGTAACCACAGCGTCGTACTCGCCCCTCCACTCATCACTAAAGGCGTCTATGAAAACTGTCAGCAACTCGGGTCCATGGTTATAAACAACCCTCCTCCTAACCTCGAGCATCGCTTTAGCGCACTTCTCAACGCATTGCTGCGAGTAGAATGCGGCCTGGGGGTAATCTCTAAACTGAATAGCCCTTAAGGCCCTGTCAAGATCCTTCAAGCACTCCTTGAAGTATTTTCGAGCAAACTCCTTGTAGATAGACACATTACCACCATGCCCTTAACGCCTTAATCACTAAATATTAACCTCCGTCCTAATAACCTTAGCACATCCATGCAACTGCTATTGTTCGACTACGAACAAGCCGGTCCTCGCTTAGGAACCTCCAGGAGGGCTGGGGTAGAAGATATCTTGGTGGTTAGAGGGGAGGTTTATGTTGGTGGTAGAGCTGCTTATTGGTGTAGGTCCTGCGGGGTGATGGGGGCGATGCTCCAAGCC
>NJEF01000078.1 GCA_002255065.1 Desulfurococcales archaeon ex4484_204
ACAACGTTCGCCCTATGGACCGACGACTTCGTCGACATGCTAAACGCCGTTACAGGGTTTAACTACACCATCGAGGAGCTCGAGAGGATAGGTGAGAAGATATACAACGCTGAGAGGGCGTTTAACGTCCTCAGCTTCGGTGATGGGAGGGAGTACGACACGTTGCCTAAGAGGCTCCTAGAGGAGCCGATGCCTGAGGGCGCTTCTAAAGGGCACGTAGTCAGGCTTAGCGACATGCTCGATGAGTACTACGACGTTAGGGGGTGGAAGGACGGGAGGCCTACAAGGGGTAAGCTAGAGGAGCTAGGCCTTAAGTGGCTTGCTGACTGGCTTGAGAGGGAGGGGCTCCTACCTAAGTAGGCGCGGGCACGGCCTAAAGTTTAAGGCTTTTTTACTAAGCCTCACAATACTTTCTATCGGCGTACGTAGTGAAGCCTCCGAACTCCTTCAGGTTTGGCGAGTGGGAGGTTAGGTTACTAGATACCACACCCCGCATCGTAGTTATTGAACCAACGACTAGGTGCAACTTCAAGTGTATCCACTGCTTTAGGAACGAGATGGGTGAGGAGTTTAAGGATATGGAATATGACTTCTTCCTCAACCTAGTAGATAGTATTAGAGGGCTAGGTATTAAGAGAATAACGTTTACTGGCTGGGGCGAGCCAACCATACATCCAAGGATACTCGACATGGTCGCTGAAGCGAGGAGGGTTGCCTCCGAGATTGTTTTAAATACTAACGGGTCAACCCTGCTGAGGATCGCTGAAGACCTCGTTAACATCGGGGTCGACGAGCTGCTAGTAAGCATAGACTCCCCCGACATCGCCACCTACTCGAAGATTAGGGTGGGTGGGGAGCTCTCGATCATTGCTAAGGGCCTCCTTAAGCTCAGGGAGTTAAGGCTTAAGAAGGGGTATGTAAAGCCCGCTGTTAGCGTGATCTTCACTATAAACACCCTTAACTACAGCGACGTAGTAGCTGTAGCTGAGTTTAGCCGTAGGGCTGGCGTTAACAGGGTGATCTACAACAACTTCATACCTACATCGAGAAAGCTCGAGGGGCTCGCGTGCTACACCAGCAGTAAGTGTAGCAGGGAAGTGAGTAAGTTAATAGGGGAGGTTAGCCGCCTCTCAATGGATGGTACCCTGGCTGTGCAGGCAACGTACAGAACCGTTAAGAGCTACTTCTTCTGCCCCTACATAGATAACTCAGCTGTCTACGTGGCTAGGGATGGATGGGTATCTCCATGCATGTTCTTCGCCCATAGCTGGACCCCCACGCTCTACGGTATTGAAAGGGCTGTACGCAGGGTCGTGTTCGGCAACGTATGTAGGGAGAGCCTCCTAGACATCTGGAGGAAGAGAGAGTACGTGCTGTTCAGGTTCCTGGTTAGGGCTAGGCAGATGCCTTCATGCCTAGACTGCGAGCTAGCCCCCTACTGTACCTATACCTTAAGCAACCAGCATGACTGCCTAGGGAACAGCCCGTCGTGTGCGTCATGCCCCTACGCTAGGAACCTAGCGTTCTGCCCTGTTTAGGGGGTTAGGGAGGGCTGTACCCAGCTTTATGCCTTACAGCCCTATCGTTAATTATGTGGAGGACCTCGAAACCCTCCCTAACCAGGGTATCCGATATGAACCTCCTATGGCATTTAAACCACAGCTTCTCGCTACACATTATCGCTACAGGCCCGTTGACCCTCCCTAATATCCCTTTAAGCATGTCTATCCCCCTCCTGTACTCAAGGGTCTGCATGTACCTCCTATAGCCGCCCTCCCTATAGCCTCCTAGGAGCTCCCCTAACCAGAAGTACTCCACCCCCTTACTAGCTAGTACGTTCATTAATGCCTCCCTGTTAAACCATGGATACTTACGGCTCACCGGGAACCTCCTAACATCAACAACAGCTTTAATACCCCACCTACGGAGAACCTGGATGAACTCATCGATCGCCCTATTTGAGTGCCCGATGGTGTAAACTCTGCTCAACTCGGCCCCCATAGGCCTAGTTCTATGTAGTAGTACCTGTCATAAGATTTAAACCCCTCCTTGATTAGTAGTTAAGGATGAAGGTAGGTACCTTTAGGGTTATTAGCGGGCTTAGATGTAGTGAGGTTAAGCGTGCCTGCAGGGACGACTGTGCAGCTATTTGCAGCGGTACTGAAGACCCCGTAATTGACGTGCTGGTAACGTCGCGTATCCCTATGGACGCTAAGGACGTGCTGTTCATTGCCGTAGCATCGGTGCTGGCTAGCGCTATTGAGGAGGTAGCTAACGTGTTTGTAGGGCTTAAATGGCCTTGCTGCGCTACCTCCAGGGGTAAGGTTGTTGCTTCGTACAGTATACATTTTGAGGACCTCGACGACCTATCCAGGTTCTATTTAGAGTTAAGGGTGAATACTAACGGCGTTAGGGAGGGCAGGGAGCTCTCTGAAACCTCCTTAAGCGCGGAGGCCGGGACACCGGTTAGCAACGAAGCCCTCCTACGCTCGCTACTAAAGAGGTTAAGCAACGCTCTAAGCGATATTAAGGCCGGGGTTAGGGCCAGGTTCATCTTAGAGTTCACCAAGCACTTCGCTAACCTTGGTGAGGAGGTTAAGGTAGTTTTAACAAGTGGTGAGGAAGTGGTGGGGGAGGTCATGGGGTTAGGTAGGGACGGCTCGATAGCGCTGCTCAGCGCCAGTAAGATGGTGTTTATTAAGCCCTCCGAAGCTAGAGATGTGGTAACGTTATGGCCGTAGGCAGGCCTATGTGGAGCGCTCTCCACTAAACGCTAAGTGCTGACCTAATGACCCTCTACAAAGGCCTTATGTTTGTGGAGCCACCTAGTATCTAGTGGTGGTAAGGTGGTAGAGGGAGTTGACGTAGGTAGTAACGACCTAGACTACGTGATGCAGGCCCTAAGCCATAGGGTTAGGAGGGTTGTGGTTAAGGCGCTAGCTGAGAGGGGGTCTCTTACGTATAGCGAGCTAATGAAGGAGGCGGGCATGGAGGACTCAGGGACCTTCGGCTTCCACTTAAGGAGGATGTCCAGGCTCGTTAGGAAGAACGAGAGGGGCGGGTATGAGCTTACAAGCCTGGGCTGGACAGCCTATAAGGTCTTGAAGAGCCTTACTCCTAGTAAGGAGGCCGCTGTGGAGCGCCGTGAGGAGGGCGGTGTAAGTAAACCTCCTGAGAGGCTCGTGATATCTGATAGGGCGAAGTTCGAGCTTAATGAGGTTATGGCTAAGCACCTACTTGAGAGGGGCAAGAGGCTGTTTATTAGTGACGTACTGACAGTAATTATATACCCGATGGGTAGGGAGCTCTTCGACAGCGTAGTTGGGGGGATAAGTGACTGCCTCACTGTTTACGCTCCTAGGGAGCTAGGAGACCTAGTTCACGGGAGGTCATCGGATGTGCTGACCGTGAAGCTCTATGAGGGCGAGCCGCCTAAGGTACCTAACGATGTAGGAACGGCTATAAGTAGAGCAGTAACCGGTATCGTCCCTAGGGTCCTCTCGAGCATAGGGTCTACACTATCGAACATCCTGTCAGGCATTAGCCCTAGTAGGGGGCTCGAAGCACCGTCGGTTAAGAAGGGCGAGCTTCTGTACAGCACTCCATTACCGATTAAGGAGGGGTGCTCTATTAAGGTCAGCGCTAGCGGCGGCTCAATAACTATCTCCGAGGACTCTCAGGGGGAGATCAAGGTGTGGAGCTCTGGGGACTCAAAACCCGAGGTTAACGTCGACGTTCACGAGGGCTCGGCCTCGGTAGAGGTGAACTCAGGGATCGCTGAGCTAACCATACCTAGGGGTAAGGTGTCCAGCTTCGATATATCGATGAGTGGCGGAACCCTTAAGTTAGATGCGAGCATGGTTGAATCCCTATCACTCGACGTCGACGGCGGGTGGGTTAAGATCTCGATAGCGTCGCCTAAGCTAATGAAGGCGAGAACCTCAGTGAATGGGGGGGTTAGCGAGATAGAGCTAGACATCGTTAACGGGTTTAAGGGGGTTGCTAACTACGAGGTAGAACTAGATGGAGGGATTAGCGAGGTGTTGATTAGCGTCCCTAAATACGTCTGTGTTAAGGTGGAGTCATGGGGCGTTGAGGGAGGGCTCGTCACACTCAGCATCGATGGTAGGAAGATCCCTGTGCTAAGGGGTAGCAACGTCCTATACGTAGATAAGGGGTTCAGCGAGTCGGGCTCCTGTATGACCTTAGGACTTAGACTTGCTGGGGGAGTCGCTAAGGTCGGCATACAGCATAGGTAGGCCTACCTACCGTAGTAACCCATGGTCATGCCGTAAGCGATTACGCTACCCTTAACAGCCTGCAGGAGGTCGCTAACCCTGCACTTCTGAGGTAGCTCTAAGGTCTTGTTTAGGGCTAGCACCACGATGAAGTACCTGTGTCTAGTGCCTGGAGGCGGGCAGGGGCCTCCGTACCCCACATCCCCGAAGTCGTTGATGCACTGCAGCCCATACGCTGTTACCGGCTTCTTCACTAACCCCTCCGGTAGAGATGTAGTCCCCTGAGGGATGTTATAGAGGATCCAGTGGTAGAACACCCCCCTAGGTGCGTCCGGGTCATACATTATGAGGGCAAACGATTTCACGCCGTTAAGCTTACCCTCCCAGCTAACCGGTAGTGAGGTGTCTACGCCATCACATGTGTACTTCTTAGGTATGCTACCGCCGTACGTAAAGGCCTCACTCCTAACCGTGAACCTATTCTTAACCCCGCCTAAAATGTCAGCTATGGGGCCTACTAAGCCCTCGCCTACTTCATGACGCCTTGACGTAGTGAAGTAGGCTGTAGCTGTCACTACAGCCACAACCAAGGCTATAATTAACACAACACCCTTAACGCCCACACCCACTCCAAACCCCGTAAACTATCTTGAACACACAGGTAATAACATTACCACTTCTAGCAACAACTTCTTTACACTAAGCTAACCCTTCAAGGCTTTAGAGGGCTCTTCAATGGCTAATAACGTAATTTTACGTACTTAGCGTTGGACTTCTTATGACTTAGTACAGCGAGGACATGCCTTTAATCCACAGTTAACGTCATAAGTTACGCAAAGCAATCGCCATGGAAGTGCTAGCCTCCGTAATCTAGGTACCTACCCTCAATCTTGACCTTAGTTAATGGCGGTGATGTCAATATTACCGTTCTTTCAAGGGTCTTTGACCGCTCGTTCAACCGCCTCCACCACCTTCCTGTACTTATGACTACGCTCACCGTTCCCTGCCTACGGTCTTTTTAGGTCTTC
>NJEF01000079.1 GCA_002255065.1 Desulfurococcales archaeon ex4484_204
TACCACCACCAGGAAGCCGTACCACCCCGACATATACCCTAGCCAGTCGCTCAGCCTACCGCTATGCATTACATCCCTTACAACGCGGTAAAGCCTCTTAGCAGCCCCCTTAACTAGGCCCCAGTACAGCGAGGTACCCGGTGCTGAAAGCCCGCTAACAACTGTTGATGGTTCACCGCACAGGTAGGGCTCCTCAGCCCCGCTACTCCTCCTACCATGCTTAGGTCTTAACACAACATAGATCAGGGCTGCAAGCCCCCCTACAGCAAACATAGCTAGGTTAGCTACGAGCATTAGGTCCTGGGGTTTTAAGACGTAGGTTACCGATACCACCTTAACCACCTCCTAAGTACTTAACTACGTAGATAGCAAAAGACATGAAGGAGTTTACGTAGTCCCGCACCCCCGAGTCTGTGAAGGAGGCGTTAATCGAGCCAGCCAGCAGCCCCGTTACCATCGGTGACAGCACGCCGAGGGCTATGCACGCTACCGCCATTACGAGGACTACGGTCTTAGGTACGGCCATCCCCGCTACCTGCTTCGGGGCCTCCTTAAGGGGCTTAGCCCACAGCCCGTAGATAACCTTGAGGTAGCCGAGGATTGATACAGCTGATATCGCGATGACCAGCACCGCCGGGACTATGAGGCCTGCCTCAATTAGTGACTGGTAGAGGAGGAGCTTACTGAAGAAGCCCCCAAGGGGCGGCGCGCCCATGAGCTGTAGGAAGCCGACTATTACAGCACCCATGACTAGAGGGCTTAACTTACCGCTACCGGATAACTTATCCAGGTCCCTCGTCCCGAGGAGGTTTATGAATACCCCGACACCCATGAAGAGGAGTGCCTTACCAACGCTGTGGTTCACTGTGTGGTAGAGGGCTGCTGTAAGCCCTAGGGTAGCGACGTCCTCGCTAACGCTCGACGTACCTATGGAGAGGCCCATGAATATGAGGCCTATGTGGCTTACCGTGCTGTAAGCTAGGAGCCTTTTAACATCGCTCTGAACGGCCATTAGTAGGGCCCCTACAAGGCCTGAAGCAATACCCAGCACTAGCAGGGCCCACATGACTGCATCCCTAAACGATATTAGGAAGCTCTTAGGCCCGAAGAGGGTGTACAGGAACCTTACGACAGCGTAGACACCTACGTTGACTACGAGGCCTGAGAGGGCTGCTGAGACAGGTGTTGGGGCCTCGGGGTGGGCGTCAGGAAGCCAGAAGTGGTTGGGGAACAACGCCGCCTTATACGTGAATGCCCACAGGGATAGGGCTATAGCTAGGGACGCAGCAATGAATGCGTTGCCGAACAGCCCGTTGCTAAACGGTGATATAGGACCGACACCCGCTGTTATCAGCCTAGACTTCAAGGCTATATCGGCCATGTTCAGAGTCCCTAGGGCGCCGTAGATGAAGACCAGCGCTATGAAGTATATGGTCGTTGCTGTAGCACCTATGATCCCGTACTTCATCGCTGCCTCAACAGCTTGAGGCCTAGACCTGTAAAACGCTACCAAGGCGTAAGCAGATATCGATAGGACCTCGAGCATGACGAAGAGGTTGAATACATCCCCTGTGTACAGGCATCCAAGCAACCCCGTCTCTAGACCTAGGAGGAGGGTGTAGTACCATTCATAGCCCCTCATAAACCTGGTGTACCACAAGCTGTACGCCACGATGAGGAACATAACGGATGCGGTGAGCACGCCTAGAACAGCTGAGAACTCATCGACCTCGTAGGAGATCCCTAAGGGCGGGGGCCAACCGCCGAAGGCGTAGAGTAAGGGCTTCCCCTCAGCCCTAACCAGCACGTAATTATACGATGCTAGAACTAGAGCTACTAACGAGAAGAAGGCTGTGTAGGCGTCGTAGAACACCTTCCTCTTAATTACCAGCGTGAATAGCGGTAGAGCAAACGCTGCACCACCTAAGAGGGGCACCAAGACCCCAACGCTTTGGTAGACGTATAGGGCTTCACTCATCTAAACCACCTCAGTCAAAGATCCTACTCGCAAAAAACTCGAAGACCCTCGATATCCCCCTAGTCACCTCTGGCTCAACCCCCTTAACGTCGATCCAGTGAACATAGAACACCTTCCTCTCCGTATCAACATCAACTACTACGGTTCCCGGTGTGTTGGTTATTGAGTTAGCTATAGTCGTCATAGCGTAATCGCTCGACACGGCGTAGGGAACCCTAACGATCCCGGGATTTATGGGCATCCTGGGATGTACGATCCTCCTCATAACGTCTACGTGGGCCCTAACCTCATCGATGAAGAAGTACCTAATAGCGTACGCTATTAACCACCCAAGCCTACCCACTTCACCGAGCTTCCCGGGGTTAGAGACCGTTATGTTAGCTGTTAGGAACCCCACCACAGCAGCAACCACAACGCCTGTAACTATGTTGTAGGTGTTGACTGAGCCGCTAAAGACAATGTAGACCACGAATGCCAGGAGCCCAGGTCCTACAGCCCTCACAGCCCTGCTCAACTACATCACCCCCTCAGCTTAGCCACCTTACGTACGTCGGTGGTTCCGTAGAGCCTGTAAATCTGTAGGGTTAGGAAGACCAGGAAGAGGGTTACTGCAAGCCCTATTACGATGGCCGTTAGCACTAACGCCTGAGGTAGGGGGTCTACGGATGTCGATGCGAACTCCTTAATAACCTCCCTAGAGGGCTTAAGGACCGTTAGCACTGGCGGCTTAACTGGCTGGCTCGGCGACGGCCACCCCCGGTAGCCAACCATTATTGCTAAAGTATTAGCGGTATCCGCGAGTATGGTTAACGCTATTATCTTCTTAATCAGGCTGGGCCTAGCGAATATCCCGTACAGGGATATGGCTAGGTTCATGAAGATCGCTAGGGTTAACACCGTGAATAGGTAGGAGTTTATGTTAATGGCCATCCTCACCACCCCTTAGCACACCTAAGACCTCCGACTCCGGGATAGCTAGGAGGAGGAATATTATGGTGAAGCCTGCTGACACAGCGAACATCTCGAATATGTTGAATAGGAGGAGGGTACCTCCCGTAAGCGATCCCCCTACCTCGTACGGCATGCCTGCAGGCGCGTATGGCTTAGGCTGGTTCTGAAACACGTAGGCTACGCCGCCCTGCAGTGAGGTGACTGCTAAGACTATGAAGGCAGTTACCGCTATACCTACGAGTCCTAAGCTCCTAATAGCTAGCATGGCGTTCTTGCTAACCCCCAGCCTCTCTATGTAGTACCTAGAGAATATGACCAGTATTAGTAGTGGTGCTACAGCAGCTGTTGCACCGCCCTGGAAGCCTCCCCCAGGCGTTAAGTGCCCGTGAAGAGCTATAGACGCTGCCACAGCCAGTATGATACCTACGGTTATCCTCGTCACAGTCTTAACGATCGGAGATAAACCCGTACTGCCCTTAGGCTTAGAGCCCCCTCCGGTCTTAATATCCCTCATAATAGCTACCGACCCTATTATAGCTAGGAAGAACACCGCTGTCTCGAACAAGGTGTCGAGGCCTCTATAGTCCCACACTATCGACGTAACCCCCTCAGGAGCCATAGCGCTGAACAGCTCTAGGTCGGGGTTAAACGTAGTGAATAGGTACCACCTAGCGACATCCCTCACCCTACCTGCAGGTAGGGTGAAGCCCAGGCCCCCAGCGCTTAGGGCTAGAGCTAGCAACGCAACGAACGCGACCATTGAAGCAGTTATTACTACCTTCTGCCACCTACCCACCTTAATCACCCTCATACCTCTCGGTCTTCTTTATGAGGAAGAGCACGACAGCCGGGTACAGACCTATAGCTACGGGTATGTATACAAGCGCTATGTCTGGAGCCATTAGCAGGTAGTACATGAACGCGTAGGCAGTACTCTGTATAGCTGAGAATATTACGGCCTTAACCAGGTCCCTCTCCAGGATCGCCAGTATTGCAGCCACCATAGATACTAGACCTAAGATTGCGAGAACCCCCATAACGAAGGTTTCGTAGCTAGGCATCGCTACCACCCCTGTCCTCCTCAAGGTGATCCACGACCTTCGGGAACACCCTAGCAGCCCTTGACCTATGGGCTGCCCTCGCTAAGGCGTGTGAACCCGCTGGAGCTAGTATGAGTACTAAGACAGCTGTAACTACTGCGCCACCAGCTGCGAAGTACCTGTAAGGCCCTAGGAAGTCGGCACCAATGGAGATTAGGGATGCACCGATTAACGGGACGAAGGCCCCCCATATAGTCCCTACGGTTGCTGCGTGAAGCCTAACGAAGAAGTTAGGGAACCTGTTCATACCTGTGGACGCTATTAAGTCAGCTACAGCACCAACTGCAACCATTATCTCCCCAATCACTATTAATACGTTGTTCAGCACATCCATCCCTACTCACCCATCTCCCTAGCCTCCAGGTATTTAGCTACGTAGATATCGAGGGCGTAGATCCAGAGGGCTAGCACTATAGCTACCGGGATTAGTATCGGTGACTTAAAGAATATCGATAGCACTACAAGGAACGCTGCTAGGTCGAACGTCATCGCATCTATAGCTAGAACCATATCGGGTATCGTCGGGCCCTTAACAGCCCTCACAGCGTAGAGTATGAAGGCAGCCATGTATATAGGGAATACCGCCATTATGAACATCGTTACCTGCTCCTCAGCGCCCACTACCACCACCCCCAGCTTTAGGCACTGTGTTTAGGGAGAGCTGCCTTGAATTAACAGCGCTATCCGTAGCGAGCCTGTACTCGTTGGTCGTTACGTAGGCGTTTACCGGGCACACCGCCACACACCTGTAGCAGAAAACGCATTTAAAGTAGTTAACAACTGGGTAGAGCCTCCTAGGGTTCTTCTTAGGCACCTCATACTCAGGGGGCACCTTCTCCATAGCTATAGCCCTGGCGGGGCAGTCGATGGCGCAGAGAGAGCACCCTACGCACTTACTCAGGTCGGCGTAGTGCCTTCCCCTAAAACCTGGCTCTACCTCTGTCTCCTCCTTGGGGTACTCAATAGTTACGGGCCTGCTTTTAACCCACTTAAGGACCTCCTTAATTAACGCGGACATTACGCGGCACCCCTAGCTAGCTCTTTAAGCGGGACCCTCTTCCTAACCCCTTTCTCGAGATCGATTACCGTGGCCCTCTCCATACACGCTATACAGGGGTCGTAGCTAACCAGTATCACAGGTACGTCAGCTATGGTGTAGCCTATGTATGAGAACGCGCTGTTGATTATGTTG
>NJEF01000080.1 GCA_002255065.1 Desulfurococcales archaeon ex4484_204
GCCTAGCATCGCGGTGTTCGTTATCCCTTTACCTAGTACTTTAACAGCTATATCCGTTGCTGGCACCGTGTAAACCCTGTAGTTACCTAGCCTTGAACCCAGGATCTTAGCTAGCTCCTCGAAATTGCGGCCCTTGAAGTTGAGCACGACTTTACCCCCCAGCTTTAAACCCCCGAGCACATCGATGTAGCTAAGTAGTGTTGGGTCTAGTACGACAACTACATCCGGCTCGTAGATTTCGCAGTGAAGCTCTATCGGCTCATCACTTATCCTAGTAAAAGCTGTTATAGGGGCCCCCATCCTCTCAGGGCCGAACGCGGGGAATGACTGAGCATACTTACCCTCACTAATAGCTGCATCAGCAAGTAAGTTGCTAGCAGTCCAAACCCCTTGACCCCCCCTCCCGTGCCATCTAATCTCAGTTAACACCAAGTATAGACACCGACTATTAAGTTTAGCACATAAAAAATGCTTTATTCTCTCACTACGGTAGCGGAAGGTGTGGCGGGCCCGCCGGGATTTGAACCCGGGACCTACGGGTTAAGAGCCTCGGCACCGACTGGGTCCGCCGCTCTACCTGGCTGAGCTACGGGCCCATCCGCCCAAGTATATAGTTAAGGGTTTTTAAGCTTAAGGTACTGGGTCAGCCTATCAACCCAACTTCATCCTAGCGTTAGTTTACGTCGGCCTCATCACCCTTATACCTTCTATACCTTCTCACTTAATAAAGTCTGGAGGTTCGTAGAGGTTTATTATGGGTACGACTATGTAGCCCGCCTTAGAGCCCTTAGACACCTCGATGTTCTCAGTATTGTCGCTAGTCTTTATTAGTACGTAATTGCCATCACTCGGTATCCTGTTATCCTTATCTACGTAGTAGTAGAATAGAGGGATTCCATATAGCTTGAAGTAATCCCTAAACACCGCCATGATCCCGTATATAACGCCTTCATCTATTCTATACCTCACTATGTAGGTTGGCTGCCCGTAGGCTATGCTAGATGCAGCCATTCTAGCAAGGTCGCTGAAGTCCCTAACCCTAACCTTTAACGCCTTAGATACCTCCACTACAGCACCCGCTATACTCAGTATTCCCTAATTTATTATTTTTAGCCGATCAGTAACACGAGCCCTCATCACTACTCAATCAGTGGCGACCTAATCCTCATCTACCTATATTTTCCTAACCTTAAAATTAAGCTTTAGGTTCCTGTTAATACATGCTGTAGGTGATTCCGTATTACTGGGAAGCCTTTCAGAGGTTATTAGCGGAGGGAATAGTCTTATCGGGCTACCGATATATTGTAAGTAAAGACCTTAAACTTAGGATGGGGGGTTTGGTAGAGGAATTAGTAAGGCTAGCTAAGCTGTACCACCTGCTAACACCTGTTAGGGTAGCTAGCCTTAAAGACCTAGGCGTCATCTGTTTAGACACCGAGTGGAGCAGTGTAGGAAGAGGGGAGGAGGTGTCGATACCGTTATGGCTAGCTCATCTATTAGAATCCAGTGGAGCTATAGAGATCCGTGAGCAGGGGTTAAACGAGGTGGATATTGGTAGATACCTCGTTGTTGAGAAGGGCTTAAAAACAGGTGAGTTCCAGAAATTAAAGAGTAGCTTCTACATGGAGGCAGGGAGATTAATTAATGACCTAAGGACGGGGTCAAGAGCTAGTACCACTACGGAGAGGTTGCTAAAGATAGCACGTATAGAAGCTGATTTAGAGGATTTAATGAGGATCAGGCTAAGGAAGTTGATCCACGTAGCGTTCTTAGGGGGTAAGCTAGAGGGTTACCTTGATAGCTTAACTATTGAGGAGTCCGCCCTCTTAAATAGCTTAACAAACACACTAAGTAGATGGTTAAGAGCTGTTAAGGGTGTTTAGGTATGGCTAATTCTAATAGCGTTGAAATCCCTAGGCCAGCAGCTATTAGGGACGACTTCATTAACTCACTGCAGCTTATGTTTAGAGATTTCCTAAGGATGTTTAAGGACGAGCATGGAAGGTTCAAGTATATTGACAGGATCAAGGAAATGGCTATAAAGGAGCAGAGATCCCTCTTAATAGATTACGAGGACCTACTGAAGTATAACCCGAAGATAGCTGATGCCATAGAAAATAATCCCGATACAGCGCTAGCAGCTCTATCCGAGAGCATTAGGGATATTGCTTTACAGGTATACCCGGAGTACGCTGAGAAGGTGTACCGTTTTTACCCGAGGTTTAATGGGTGGCTACGCACTATACCCATACGTAACCTAAGGAGTAGCCACATTAACAAGCTCGTAGCGATCGAGGGTATAATCGTTAGAGCTACGCCGCCTAGGCAGAAGCTATTTAAAGCTGTCTACCTACACACTCTTCCTAACGGCGAGCAGCACGAGTTTGAATGGCCTCCTAACCCAGGTGAGGAGATCGGTGATGAGCTGGAGAGGCCTACGTACTGCCCTGTATGTGTTGCCTCAGCTATAGATGAGGGTGTTGAGGAGGGCGGCAGGGGTAGGCCGGGTAGGGGCACGTTTAAGCTCCTTATAGATAAGTCCAGGTACCGTGACTGGCAGTTAATCGTAGTTCAAGAGAGGCCAGAGGAGGTTCCTGCAGGGCAGATACCTAGGTCTATAGAAGTTGTTCTAACGGACGATATCGTGGATATTGCAAGGCCTGGTGATAGGGTAAGTGTCGTAGGGATAGTCAGGCTATCTAAGAATGCTAGGAGGCAGGTAAGACCCATATTCTCTACATACATTGAGGCTAACAACATCATAGTAGCTCAGAGATTACTTGAGGAGGTAAGGCTTAGCCCTGAGGATGAGGAGAGGGTGATGTCGCTTAACAGGGACCCCCTTATAAGGAGGAAGATAATAGCTAGCATAGCCCCAACAATTTACGGTATGTGGGATATTAAGGAGGCAGTAGCCCTCCTACTCTTTGGTGGAATACCTAAGATCGCCCCCGACGGGACTAAGATTAGAGGAGATATCCACGTCTTACTGGTAGGTGACCCGGGAACAGCTAAGAGCTTAACATACAGCGAGATGGTGTTGCTTATTGATGACAACAACCACATAATCCTTAGACCGATAGGAGAGGTTATCGATGAGTACCTAGGAAAGTATAGTGATGCTGTAGAGAGGGTAGGGGAAGCTGAGGTACTTAACCTTAAAGAGCTAGGCATAAGGCTCTACACAATCTCTATCTCCCTAAAGAGCGGGTGTGCAGAGCTTAAACCCGTTAAGGCCTTTATAAGGCATAGAGCTCCGAGTAGGGTGGTTATTGTTAGAACTAAGAAAGGTAGGGAAGTGAGGGTAACCAAAGACCACAGTATTATAGGTTTTAACGGTGAAAGAATAGCGTCTTTAAAGCCTAGGGAGGCAGCAGCTTTAGGGGCATTGCTACCAGCCCTTAAAAAGCTGCCGTTTAGGAGGTCAATTACCTTCGTTGCAGTCTTTAGAACCAAGAAGGTTAGGCTAGATCACTACGTAGGGTACCTCATAGGGTACCTCATAGGTAGGAGCTCCATAAAGCGTGTAGGGGGTAGTACATGGCTTGAAACCATCACAGATGATAAATCAGTGGTTAAGCTCCTCCTTAAAGCCATTAAGGATAGGATAAGGGGTAAGGCATCCCTAATTAAGGTTAATAATAACGGCACCCCACTATATAAGGTCATAGTAAAGGATAGGGAGTTCGTTAAGTGGTTCATAAGTGAGTGTACCTTTCCAAGCTCTAAACAGTTAAGAGGTAACCTCACTAAGATCCCGCAGATCGCTTACAACGCTCCTGAGACCTTCATAAAGGGTTTAGTACTGGGATTAATGGATTGCCGCGGTAAAGTTATAGAGAAGGACGGGCTTGCTAAGCTAAGGATACAGCCGCTTAACAGTTACTTAACGTACGGCCTAGCGCTCCTCTTAACGATACCAGGCCTGCCATACTCCATAGGAAGGAACGGTATCAAGGCGTACTCCCTAGACATCATTGGTAGCGAGGTATTAGAGGAGCTAAGAGGTTTAAGATCGCGCATGCTTAGGAGCTTAGGGTGGAGAACCGCACTACCTAAGCGGATATCGCTTGTTCTACTGGAGGGTACCAGGGGCTCTATAGCTACCGCAATTCATTACGGCATACTTAACTCAAAAGGTGTAGGTGGGATAGCTCCTGTTAAGCATCATGAAGGTGGGCTTCATGCGTTAAGTTATAGTAGAAGCAGTGGTGGGAAGGCTTTAGCCGGGAGCTATAAAGGTGGGCATTCCGAGGGAAGCTGCGTTACATGGGATCAGCTTAGCGAGGTTGTTGAGGTTAGTATTAATGAGGTGGAGCCTTATAACCATGAATATGTTTACGACCTCTCTGTAGAGGGCAACGAAAACTTTACTGGCGGTTTAGGGTTGCTGTTCCTACATAATAGTCAGATACTTCAATATGTATCTAAGATAGCTCCTAGGGGGATATACACTACAGGTAAGGGTTCCTCAGCGGCGGGGTTAACGGCGGCTGTTATAAGGGATAAGCAATCAGGTGAGTACTTCCTTGAAGCGGGAGCCATGGTGCTCGCCGACGGCGGTGTTGTCTGCCTACACCCGGACACTAGGGTCCTCGTAAATAACGAGTTAGTAAGCTTGAAGGAGCTCTTTAATGGCGGTGCCGATACATTAAAGCTAGCTACATCTAAAGGTGTACCAATGCTGATTAGGGATGGGAGCTATGAGGTCGTTAGCCTAGATAGCTCCCTTAAATCCGTAATCGCTAAGGCGTCGGCGGTAAGGGAGAAGTTATGGGAGGGCTACTTAGTAGAGCTAGAGCTTTCCTCAGGCTTTACCTTAAAATTAACCCCAGATCACTTACTGATCGATGGAGAAACTTTAAAGTGGAGGAGAGCCGAAGACTTTAGACCCGGCGATAAGGTGCTTTCCCTATTAAAGATACCGGGCCATCGCAGGAGTGTTTACATACTGGATCTAGCCCGCAATGACTGGCTAGTTGCGCTAAGTGGGGGGGAAGCCGCCGAGCTTGCGGGGATTCTCCAAGGCAATGGAGAATGTTTAGGCAGGGCCGACGTAATTAGGGAGGGCTTAGTAAGTGTTGGTAAACTTAAGGAGGTCTTAAGGTGTTTAGGTATGTACCGCTCCTGGAGGAAGAAGCCACTGACTATCTACGTTAATGGTAAGCTGGTAGAGCTGGAGAGGCCCGTGATCACAC
>NJEF01000081.1 GCA_002255065.1 Desulfurococcales archaeon ex4484_204
TTAAGCAGCCTCTCATAGCACATCACCTCGCCGACAGCTATGACCTCCTCGAGCTCGGCGAGCTTGGCCCACTCGCTAAGCCCGAACCTGTGCCCACCATCCTCGAACTCCGTTGCCGGCACGCATGAGGGTATCTGGAAGAAGGCTGTTACCGGTAGACCCCTAGACGACTCCACGAGCTTGAGGACCCCCTCAACCCCGCAGGCATTAGCTATTTCGTGGGGGTCAGCAACTATGGTCAGCGTTCCGTGCCTCACGAGCTCCACCGAGAGCGCCGGGGGTGTTAGGAACGAGCTCTCTATATGGAAGTGTATGTCTATTAGGCCTGGAACCACGTACATACCCCTAACATCGCGGATCGCGGCGTCCTTGAAGGGGCTTGAGTCCCCTACGTGCACCACCCTACCATCATCGCCTACAACTACGTCGACCTCCTCAAACCTTAGGAGGAACGGGTTAAACACGGTACCCCCACTGATCACGGTAACCAATCCCGGACACCACCTAGGGACCTCCAAGTATACTGAGCACTACGCACTTAAGGACCTTGACGTACGCCTCAATATCCCTTAACGAAACCCCCTCATTAGACGCGTGCGCCTCCCTAGGATTCCCCGGCCCGTAAGCTACAGCATCGACACCCACCCTCCCGTAGTAGGAGATGTCCACCCTACCAACGGAGACGTACTCATCGACGCCCCCAACACCTAAACCCCTAGCACACTCCCTAATAACGGCGCTAATCCTCGAACCCTCGTTAACAAACCCCTGAGCCGTGCTTAGAACCTCAACACCGGCATCGACGAGCTCGGCAAACCCCTCTAGATCCCTAGTAAAGTTGTTAACGTCTACCTCAGGGATTAACCTAGCATCGAAGCTGAAGACGAACTCGCCCGGAACCACGGACTCCTTCCCGCTTAAGGACTCAGCGAAGCCCCCGAGGACTAAGGTGTTCCCGGAGCCCTCAGCGAAGTCGGTGCGGTAGGTAGACCTAGCTAGGCCGTACGACCTCCTGAACCACTCATCGATCTTCAGCGCGGCGTCAGCGGCCTTAACGAAAGCGTTAACGCCTAACCACGGGGTGGAAGCGTGCGCCTGCCTACCCCTAACCCTCACCAAGCCCTTAACAACGCCCTTATGCCCAATGATGACCTTCCTAACCGATGTAGGCTCTGGGATAACTACGTAGTCAGGCCTGGACCCCATGACCTCCTCAACGTAGTATCTGGTCCCCAGACCCCCCGCCTCCTCATCAGGTACTAACAGGAGCTCTAACCTACCACCAACACCGTCTAGGAGGCCCCCATCAACCAGCTCCTTCACGGTAGCTAGAGCTGCAGCTATGCCCCCCTTCATATCCGAGGCCCCCCTACCGATGACGACGTCGTTGGATAGCTTGGGGGTGAAGGGAGAGGATGCCCAGCCAGGGCCCGGGGGGACTACGTCGTAGTGGCAGTTAACCTGTATTAACGGGCTCCCCCGACCCAGCCAGCTAAGCACTAAGTACCTCGGGCGGCCTACGTGCTGCGGCCTGCAGGGGTAGTTAGCGTCTAGGAACTCCTCGGGAACCTCAACAACCTCCACGTTAAGACCTAGGTTGGAGAGCTCCCTAGCTAGGTACCTAGCCATAACGTCGTAGTTGCTGCCAGGAGGGTTAACGGTGGGTATCGATATTAGCTCCTTAAGAACCCTTAGGACGTACTCCCTCACACCCGCGGCTAACCACCTAAGCGTATTAAGTTATAGCAGCTAATTTATTGGTGATGCCTAGTGTGGGTAGCCCCGCACCTACTCATAGGTGAGGGCGAGTCACCGCCCTACGCCCTACTACCAGGCGACCCTAAGAGGGTTAACGTAATAGCTGAGTTCCTAAGCAGCCCTGAGTTGGTTGCCGAGAACAGGGAGTTCAGGGTGGTTAAGGGCTCCTACAGAGGTGTTGAGGTAGCAGCGTGCTCCACAGGCATTGGGGGGCCATCAACAGCGATCGCTGTTGAGGAGCTAGCTAGGGCGGGGGCTAAGGTATTCATTAGGGTTGGGACAACCGGGGCCCTAGTGAGGGGGGTTAAGGCAGGTGAGATAGTGATCCCCTACGCAGCAATCAGGGCCGAGGGAACCTCAAGGAGGTACGTACCGCTAGAGTACCCAGCGGTAGCCCACCCCCTAGTATACGCAGCCCTAACTAGGGCTGCTGAGGAGGAGGGGGTTAAGTACATACCAGGTATAGTGCTAACAGACGATAAGTTCTACTCAGCACCTGGCGAAATACTGTGGTGGGCTAAGTACGGTGCCGTAGCCCTGGACATGGAGTCATCAATAATATACGTGGTGGCCTCCATGAAGTCCCTCTATGCGGGCACGATACTCGTAGTCGATGGGAACAGAGCCGAGGGGACCTCTAAGGCGTACATGGGGGTTAGGGAGAGGAGGGAGCACGACGAGGCGGTGATGAACGCTATAAGGAGGGAGGTCAGGATAGCGCTTAACGCCTTAACGATCATAGATAGGGAGCTACCGGCGGGCGCTAACCACCGCCAACCCTGAAGACCCTTAACGTGTAGCGCGGTTTATTAGCTCTATAGAATGCAACAGCCCTCCTATCACTGCCAGACCCCTTAACCCTCCTAAACACCCTTACAACGCTTACATACCTAGCTCCAAACCCCCTAGCTAGGTCTACGATCTCCTTAAGAACCCTAGTACCGAACCTCATCCTCCAGTACCTCCTAGCGCAGTGAACGCCGTAGTCGATGTTGAAGTTAGCTGTGTTGAGGTACGCAGCCCCGACAGGTTGGCCGCTGAGGTAGGCAACCAGCACTACGTGGACACCGCGCCTCGGAGGCACGTAGAAGCCCCAGCTGCTGCGGTGGACAGCAGCGATATCGCCAGCTAAGCTATCGCCCCACGAGCTGAAAGCCCTAACCACTACATCCTCGTTAGGCTTTAGCAGCGATAACCTGCTGAGGTCCCAGAAGTAGAGGATTCCCTCAGCACTAACTAAGCTGTAATCCACGGTGGGGTCTCCCTCAGGTGTAAGCACTATAGCTACGTCCCTACCCCTAACAAGGTCTAGGGCCTCGGCGAAGCTCCTCGATACAGAGATTACAGCCCTCCTAAGCCTACCCCTAACCACCCACGTAGCGCTGATAGCGTATGAAGTGCTCGAGGAGTTGATGACCTCGATGGAGCGCACAGGCTTAAGCCAGAAAACCCTTAGCTCGCCAGCAGCCCGGTACCACTTAATGAACTCATCCAGGGTAGTGGGTAGCGCGCTGCGTGCAGCCCTCAAGCAACCACCTTAGAGCTATCCTTGCTTGCTGCATGGCCTAGACTCCCAGTACCAGATCGAGTACTTAATAGCTACACCCCTACTAACGTCGTCTAGAAACCTCCAGTCATCGTAGCTCATCCTCCACCCAGTAGAGCCCGCGTTCCACTCAACCTGCGCAGGTGTCTTAGCCCCCGGTATAGGGATTACTGCGGGGCTGGACATTATTAACCAGTTAATAGCTACCTGGGCAGCCGTCTTACCATACCTAGACCCGACCTCCTTCAACGCCTCAGCGACCTTCATGACCTCCATGTAGTTCTTAGGGTGGAATAGGGGGTCCTTAGCCCTAACGTCCTGAAGCTTAGCTAGGTCGTTGAGGCCGTACTTACCCGTTAACGCCCCCCTAGCTAGGGGGCTCCAAGCCATAACGCTTAACCCGTGCTTCTCAGCGTACGGTAATAGCTCGGCCTCAGCCCACCGCTCAACTAGGTTGTACCTAACCTGGAGGACGACTATGTCCTCCCTCGAGAGGCACTCCCTAAAAGCCTCAACGAGCTCCACCGGGAAGTCACTGAGGCCTAGGTGCTTAACCCTCCCTAACCTAACGAGCCTCTCCATAGCCCTAGCATAGCTACACGTTGGGTAGTGGTGCCAGCAGGGGGGCCAGTGGGCTAGGAGGACGTCTACGTAGTTGAGGCCTAGGAGCTTAAGCGACTTATCAACAGCTATAGGCACGTCGACAGGGTTGAGGAACTCCCCCGGGATCTTAGTGCACACAACGACCTCATCCCTCCTAACACCCCCCTCCCTTAAAGCCCTACCGAGGAAGCTCTCGCTTAAGCCTAGGCCGTAAGCTATTGCGGTATCGAAGAAGTTAACGCCGAGCTCAACAGCCTTCAGAACTATGTCCTTAGCCCTACCATAGTCCAGGACGCCCCACGCCTCGCTGAACTGCCACGTCCCTAACCCAACCCTGGAGACCTTAAGGCCGGACCTGCCAAGAACCGTGTACTCCAATCAAGACCCCTTATAAAGTGTTGAAGGCTTTCTAATAAGCTAGCACGTGCATGGGCAGGTAGGTAGAGCCTTAAGCTATCCAGCAACCCCCTGGTTAATAAGGACCTACCACCCCTAGTTGTGTGGTGGCTGTGGATGTCATGGATCGCGTACTCTGTGCTAACCCTGCTGGCTTGGGGGTTATGGGGCCTAGTTCTTAAGGTAGCCTATAAGGGGGGTGGGTGGCTCCAGGTATACTTCATTTCATCCCTAGCCTCCTTCACACTAGCCCTAACGGTCTTCCTAGCGAGTAGGCAGCCCCTAACCATGAACAGAGCCTACATAGCGGTAGCTACCGCAGCGGGCCTCCTAGGAGGGCTTGGATACGTATTCTTCGTTAAAGCCCTCGAGACAGGTAAGGCCTCGGCGGTCCTGCCCCTAACAGCTCTATACCCAGCAGTAACCGTTGTAGCCGCCCTCCTAGTACTAGGTGAGAAAATATCCCTACCTCAAGCAGTAGGTGTAGTGCTAGCAATTACCGCAGCAATCCTGCTATCGCTCTAAGAGCCCGCCTAAGCCCCTAAGAGCTTTTATGGGGTGCGTTTCCTTACGGAGCTAGCCCTTAAGGGGGAAACCAGCAATTACCGCAGGCAGCAGCTAAGTCAGCATATCTAGCTTGAACGATACAAAGCCTTCAATCCCTTAAGCTTGGTGTTTAAGGAGCTCAATTTACCTCATGAAGACTCTAAGCGGGTACGTATTTAAGGTTTACCTAAGAGCAGAGCCCTGGTGCAACGGCTTAGTGGTCCCCGCGGAGGGAGTTCCGTAGGGGCTAACCCCCCATTTCGAACCCCCGACCGCCCGGTATCCGCCTTAGGCGGTAGCCCAGCGGCGTAACACACCTTCATCCAGGGGCTACCCCTAG
>NJEF01000008.1 GCA_002255065.1 Desulfurococcales archaeon ex4484_204
AGAACGTAGTTAGCGGTCCCTCAACGTTCTCCCTAGCCACTACATTAATATGTTGTATCTTACGTAGCTGGTTACCCTCTAGTACCATATTACAGTGCCTCTGAAATTACGACCTAGTAATGCATTATATAGGTTCCCCTTAACCTTGCCGTTAATTATGTATATAGAGACATCGCTGAGCCTGTGCTTCCCCATCTCCGCAAGCTTCCCTAACATACCTCCAGTCACGTCATGTTTGCTCGCAGGTCTCTTCTTTACAAGCCTCCGCACATCATCACCCCTTAACTTCTTTATGAGCTTTGCATCTCTATACACCTTAGGGTCTTTATCGTAAAGGCCGTCAACATCAGTAAGGAATATTATTCTATGGGCCTCAAGAAGCTCTGCTAACATGAATATGATCGCATCTCCTGACAAGACTTTATAACAGTTGCCTAAGGAGGGAATTACGTCTCCGAAGAGGACGGGAACCAGCCCGTTCTTAACTAAGCTCTTAACGATCCCCATCTCGCATTTAACGTAGTCTCCATTTACGCCATCATGAAGACATATAGATCCTGGAGGTATTGAGACGGCTTTAATGCCCTGGGAGATTAATGCCTCCATGACGTAGATGTTAAGTAACCTCATATAGTATGAAACCCTAACGTAGCATTCATGGGTAATTAACCCGTCCCTGCTGTAGCACTCCTTAACTAATGGATGACCGAAGCTACCGCCACCATGGACTAAAACAATCCCCGTCCTACGCTTTAATAAATACATATACAGCTGCTCAGCAAGCTGTAGGAGTACTGGGGCATTCACTGACAGCGGATACTCCTTATCAGTTATTACTGAGCCCCCAAGCTTAACTAGTACCACCTCATCGATCCCGCAATGCTTCATAAGACCTCATCACTTCTTAAACCTAACTATTGAGTAACCCTCTAATTCCTTAACAACGACTAAGTCATCATGCCTAGGTACCTCGACACCGTATATAGCGTACCACAACGCGTTATTTAGCCTTACGACATCACTTACATCATCGTTATTTACTAGCTTATTAAAACCTTCAATAACGTTGAGACCTGCTAAACGCGTTATAAGGTCCATAAGAGGGAATCCCGGGTTAGCCCTTTTTAAAGAGTGCTCGCTACCGCCTACTGCATCAACCGTAAGAACTATGGTTTTAGGGGCTCCAATAGGGGATTCACCGTATCTCCATATGTAGGCGGTATTAAAGAACCTATAGTAACGTAGTGCTGTGACGCCATCATCGACACCTATACGCCTATCTATGAGTTGCATGGTATTAACTAACTCCTCATCAATACCACCGCTTAGCAGGTCGATGATGGTATTAGTCATTAAGACATACAGGAATGAAGTACAGACATACCCTCCGGTATCAATATCTAGATTAATGTGAATGGGAGGTAGCTCCAACTCCTTCCTTATGTGCTTAAGGAACGTGTTCACAGCCCTAGCTACGGCATGGTCTACTCTTCCTTCAAGTACTAGAGGCGGGCCTCCCTCCTCAACAGATACAGTTACCTTTACATGGTTTGTGGTCGGTACAACGACTACTGGGTTGTGTCTATGCGGTAGAGGGACGTGAAGGAACGGTATGCACCCCCTTGTAACCTCCTCCCTCCTCATCTTGTTAAATCCTCGAAAACCTTATGGCTGCATACCCAACTACCCAGGTCTTCTCCCCAGTAACATCACCTGACGTAGCGTACTTCAGTAGCTCAGCCTTCCTGCATCCTAACATGATGGAGTAGTAAAGCAACGTCATTACAGGGCCAACTCCACACATACTTATTTCACGGCTCATCACTACGTTATAGAGACCTTCAGGGTCTAGAGATAGTATTTTGTTGATAGCTAGTTTATCCTTCCTCACCGCGACCTCATGGGGTTCATAGTGGGTCATATCGCTTGAAGCAATAACCACGACATCCCTACCCAGCCTGTCCACTGCCTTGTGAATAGCCTTAGCTAGATCTCTAGCTACCTGTGGGGCCTGGTAAAGCATAGCTATCGGGACTATCTTAAACGTGCTACCGAAGAAGTAGAGTAGGAACGGTAGTTGAACCTCAATGGAGTGCTCGCCTTCATGGGCAACCGCGTCCAGCTTTGCAAAGGAGCTCTCGGAGACTATCTCCTTACTCAGCTCGCTATCTATGGCAACACTACCTAGAGGCGAGGCCCACTCGCCCTCGGGGAACACAGCTATGGAAGCACCGTAACCTGTATGGTTTGGGCCTAAGATGATGAATGTATCAGGCCTTCCTTCATTAGCAACGTAAGTATAGACGTGAGCCGCTATGGGTCCGCTATATATGTAACCAGCATGCGGAACTACGTAGCCTATGCTCTCCCTCCTCCTCTCACTGCTAGCTCTAGGTAGCCTACCGGGACCTAACCTATGCGTGAATAATGAAGAGATCCTCCTCCTCAGCTCATCGGGGTCAGATTCATAGAAGTAGCCAGCAGCTGCTGGCTTACGCGTGATCAACGCTGAGTCACCTTCGTCTCAAAAGCCTCCGATGTAACGGGGAGCTCGCCGTCTGGGGATATAGAGCCTCTCTCCCTAAGTACCTGCCTCGTTAGGAGCCAGTATATAACGGCAAGGGATTTCCTTCCCTTGTTATTGCCAGGGATAACGAGGTCTATGTAGCTTAGCTTAGCGTCCGTACTGGCAATAGCTACTACCGGTATCCCTATCTTAGATGCCTCAACAATTGCCTGTTGATCAACCCTTGGGTCGGTCACTATAAGTACGTCGGGCTCCACGTACGTTTCGAGCCAGGGATTTGTAAGGGTTCCTGGAACGAATCTCCCGATTATGTATTTACCGCCTGTAAACTCAGCAAACTTCATTACTGGTGTGAAGCCGTATTGCCTGGCTGAGACGGCAAGCACCGATTCAGGTGCGTACCTAGCAATAAACTTAGCTGCTACCCTGATCCTCTCATCTATCCTCCTAACATCAAGGACGTAAGGTCCTTCAGGCCTTTGCTTATAAACGAACCTCTTCATGTGTTTTGTACAGATGTGCGTGCCAATGTGCACTCCTGCCTCGAGATAAACGTTTATGGGTACTAGGAGCTCTATTGAGGAGCTAGTAACCCTCTCCCCTGACTGCGACATAGCGTTTCACACCTTCCTAGAGTAAAGGAGCATCTCGTCTATAAGGTTTACATGGGATATAAACATCCTTCTACAGCAGTACCTCTTAACCCCTAAATCGTCTAAGACCTTGCCCGGTTTCTCACCAGCTCTAACCCTTCTGATGAACTCCTCCCACTTATCACCGATTACCGCTCCACACGTGAAACATCTCACTGGGAACATAACCATTACCTATCCCTCACCTATACGACTTCTGCCTCCACCTCCTAGCACTATACCTCATCCACTTCTCCGGCTCAGTCCTCCTCGGGTCTCCAGCTAACATAGGCCTGCTATACTCCTTATAGAGCCTCTTGAGAAGCTCGCTATCTATGTACTCCACAAGCCCCCTAGCTACCGCAGTTCTCACGGCATCGGCCTGAGCCATAACTCCACCTCCCTTTACAGTAACCCTAATATCAACAGACCCCCAGATATCCTCTCCCGCGAGGAGCAGAGGCTCCATTATTTTTAACTTAGCCATCTCTACAGGGAATATTTCTAAGGGAATACCGTTTATCCACACCCTACCCCTACCAGGCCTAATTATAGCTTTAGCGATCGCAGTCTTCCTCTTACCCGACGCTATAACTACTTTATACTGAGTGTTATGCTGAGTGCTCACCCTCTCCACCCCATAGCTCTAGCTAGATCAGCAACACTTATATATCTCGTCGTAGTCCTTCTGCCACCCATCATGAATTTAAATTCGATTAGCTCCTTACCCTTAAACTCCTCGGGGATGCCTACGTAAACCTTAAGGTTCTTCATTGCTATAACGCCCTTCCTCCAGCTATCCTTAGGAAGCATACCCTTAACAGCCCTCTTAACTATGGCTACCGGGCTTCTCGGCCTCTTAGGAGAGTACTTCTGCGGGTTTCTTAAAGTCTTCATTTTAAACCATTTCTTATAAGAACTTATAACGGTCTTGGGGTCGCCGCTAATGATGGCCCTCTCCGCGTTAACTATATATACCTTGAAACCTTCCTGGAGGGACTTAGCTACGAAGCTTGCTAAACGACCTAAAATAACGTTTTCAGCGTTTATTACTAATTCCCTCTTGGAATCTATACTATTCTTTCCACTCATTACATCAACACCTTAACCTCCTTACCCCTAGGGTTCTCCCTAACTAACTCGCTTATAAATAGGACCCTTCCCCCGGCATTAACTATCTTCTCTAGTGCTTTAGCTGAAAACGATAGCGCAGCAACGGTAACTGGTTTATCTATTAGGCCAGCACCTAGAACCTTCCCTGGAATGACTACTGTTTCGCCCTGGGTAGCGAACCTATTAATTTTACTAACATTAACTATGACCCTGCTCCTCGACGGCTTCTCGAGGAGGTCGGCTATGTAACTCCATAACCGCGCTCTATTCCTCCTTGAGGACTTCCTCAACTCACGAATTAACTTCCTAATAACTATGTTGGTGGGTCCGGTTCTCCTCATACCTTCACCTCCTGGGGAACTTCAGCCTTAAGGGTTTCAGCAAGTTTATCTAGCTTCTTAATTATCTCCTTTATAGCTTCCATTACAATGGTTTCCGGGCTCATAGAACCGTCGGACTCTACAATAAGGTAGTACATGTCTTCATACCAGCTTAACCTTATTGCATCATATTCGCAGACCCTTATACACTGCCTACACAGGTTACACCTATCCTCCTCAACCACGAGCTTTCCCTCACTAACGCTTAAAGCCCCTGTAGGGCAGTAGGTAGTGCACACACCGCAATTCACGCACTTCGACATATCCACATTAATCTTAGGAACATACGTTAGTATAGACACCGTTGCCGGGGCCCACTTTATATGCTCCCTCCCCCTACCTAACCTAGCCTTAGCTTCAAGAGCTATCCTTTGATTAGGGCCCAGCATCACGATGGGTATCTTACCGCTAACCGGTTTTACATCGGGGTCGTCTAAGGGTTTGAGATCCTCTGAATAAAGGGTTTTCACCTCGTTATCACCTGTTTCGTACTCTAGGTACAGGGTTGCGTAGCACCCCTCCCTGTATAAGGCATCCTTATCCTTACAATCCTCCGGTGGCCTGTACTTCCTAATAGCCTCCTCCGACTTAAGGGGTATCATAGCTAGGCGGTGAGCTACGATCTCGTCGTGCAGTATTGAGGTGTTAGTCCTTACAACGACGTAGTCCACCGCCATTTTAGGTACTTCCTCCAGAGCGGCTCTCCTCACTGCATTAACTAGGGGTAGCGGTGCGTTCTTTATTAATAACTTAACGCGGTTCTTAGTAAGTTCTAGAACGCCAATGTCTATAGCCCCTTTCATAGATACCATTCTAGACCCTCCTGCCGCGCCTACCCCCAGGCCTCCTCGTGGTATCGTGGGGTATCGGGGTTACATCCTCTATCCTACCTATTATGAAGCCTGCCCTAGCTAGCGCTCTTATAGCTGCTTGAGCACCTGGGCCCGGTATCTTGGGTCCGTGGCCTCCAGGACCCCTGACCTTAATGTGAATAGCCATTACGCCCTTCTCCATGGCCTCCTGAGCAGCCCTGTAAGCTATCATCATAGCTACATACGGCGATGGCTTCTCCCTGTCCGCTCTAACCACCATCCCGCCTGACCACCTAGAAACCGTTTCTGCACCACTAAGGTCCGTTATGTGAACTATCGTGTTATTAAATGAGCTAAATATGTGGGCGATACCCCACTTAATCTCACGCGCAGTGAAGGCCAAACACGTTCACCCTTACCTAGGCCTGCACCTCCTCCGACATCCTCCTTACTAGAGGGGATGTCGGTGTGTAACTAATTAAACCCTCTTCATCACGGGATACCAGGTAGCTAGGCGATCTAACCCTCCTACCAGCTATGGCTATATGGCCGTGGGCTATGAGCTGCCTAGCTTGATGTATAGTCTTAGCTAGCCCCTTCCTGTAAACTATGGTTTGCAGCCTCCTCTCAAGTATGTTCGAAACGCTTAACCCTAGGACCTCATCAAGCGTTGCCTCCTCGCTCTCTAGGAGCCCCATCCTAAACAGCTTCCTTATTAGCTCCCTCTCCCTCATCCTCCTAAGGTCGGGAGGTAGCGACAGCAGCGCCCTTGCCCTCTTCCTTAACTCCCTAAGGAGGGTTTGGGCCCTCCATAACTCCCTCTTGTTCCTCAGGCCGTAAGTACCTACGAGCTCCATCTCCTCAGAAAGCCTATCCTTAATCCATGGATGCCCAGGCCTCTCCCACTTCTTCCTAGGTTTCTTAGGGTCACCCACAGCGCTCACCTCCTCCTAGACACACCAACTGTCGGCCCTATCCTACCAGTAGTATGCGTCCTCTGCCCCCTCACCTTTAAACCTAGGGAGTGCCTAATCCCCCTCCACGACTTCATCTTCATCTCCCTCTCTATGTCCTGCCTAGCAGCGAATATTAGGTCGGCTCCAATGAGGTGCAGGTCCTTCCCTGCAGCGTAATCCTTCCTTCTATTCATGTACCACGCAGGTACCCCATACTTTCCCAGGTTGCTTACAGCATCCTCTATCATCTTAACATCGTCATCGGAGAGGAAGCCGACCCTTATCCTGGGGTCTAAACCCAGCTTCCTCACGATCGCTAACGCCGTGTTGTACCCGATGCCCTTTATAACGGAGAGCCCGTAAGGTAGTGTAAGCTCCCCGCTTATATCAATCCCAGCGATCCTTACTATGTGCTTAAACACCTTCTCGACCATCCCTATATATCACCCCAGCACCTACCAACCCTAAGACCACAGAGTATTTAAGCTTAAAGTCTTATTAACCCCTAATAGCCTCAACCCCCAATGTTAAAGGCCATAACATCCCTTAAGGTTGCGGCTTACTAGGATCGCATGCTTAACCTAGGGTTAGTGTCAACTCATAACATAGTGCCCCCTGAAACACCTGGCTAAGGAATTGTAGAGCATGGTAATGTTGTAGCTCTAACCTATTTCCCTACAGCACGGGGTCCAGCTAGACCTTCTAATGATGCTCTTAAGGCTAACAATGCATCTATTTAGATAGCGTAGTTATTTTTAGTAGCATTCTTAGATCCGCCAGCTTAAAGGCTGAGCGGGGTTAAGGACGCTCTTGTTTATTACAGTTACACTAAAGTAATGACTGGGGCTCTTTTTGAGCTAGCTACTCAAAGACGTCTTAAAGCGTCATGCCTTATCTATGTTATCACTAGCTGAGAAGCTATTGAGCGAGGGGCGGGTACGACCTAACCGTTCTTAATGCTGAGTACGCTGCTCGGTTGTACCTTAAGAACCTGCTCTTTAGACTCTCAGGTGAGGAGTAGAGGGTCGTAGCGTACGTACCCTATTAGGCGCCCTAAACCTTGTTGTACGTGAGTATGGTTTAGAGGGTATTGCCGACGCTATTTATGACTTCGTTAGAAGGAATAAGAGGTTACTTGCTGAGCTTAATGAAGCACATACCCGCAAGGAGCAAACCGAAGCTTTACTTAAGGTTGCTAAGTCGGTAATTGACCTACTTAAGAAGGTCGAGGAGGGAGAGGTCATCGAGATCAGGTGCGGAAGCATCACCTTCAAACCGGAGGATTTAGAGATAGATCTCAGCGAAGAGAAGAGGGATGTATGGGGGTTCAAACCTGAGGGTTCAGAAGAGGGATTTAGTGATGTAGGGGAAAGGGGGTTTACGATTAGAGGATAGAATGAAGCAACACGTAAAAAATCTAGAGCTTTTCACTATGCTCTTCCTCGCCTCCTCCAAGCACTTGATCATAGCCTTCTTTGTTCTTCTAGTGCCTCTGCTAGGTCCATATTTTTCCTGCTGTTTATCTTGATTGACTCCCTATCGTAGCATTCTGTTGCTCTAAGCCTAATGATCCTCTTAGCCTAGTCCTCGATAAGCCTCATGATAGTACCAGCGACCTCGTCTAGAAAAACCTTCATCGTACTTCTCAAGCAACTCCTTAACAAGTTCTCTGAACTTCATTCTTCCAGCCCCTTAATCTTTGCGTCAACAACCCTAGTAACGAGTGCAATATCTATCACCATTTTGAGACCTAGCTCCTCAACAACATACCTCGGCAGCTCCAAGTAGTACTTACCATCCTTTTCTATTACCTTCTTGAACACCAACGTAAAGTCAGTTACGTAGAAGTCAACGTCCCCTGTGCTTATCTTCCTAAGTACTTTCCTCATAATCCCCACTGCAGGGAAAAGGTGATATCTAAAAATAAATGACCGGGAGGACTCTGATTCATTTATACATTTCCGTATATAGAGGTGGGGTAATGAATGCATAGTTCCTTAGATCTGATAAGAAGAAATTATCAGGAAGAGCATTACTGTAAATACAGTATCTGATCTCCTTCTCAGTAGGAGAAGCGGAAGCGTTAGGACAGTCTTCCTGTCCGTGAGGATCGGGGAATGGAGCTCTGCGATCCTTGACAGGAATCTAGGCTGCAGGAAAATCATTGACAGGAACAACATCCTTTATCATCTGATGAAGTTCATCCATAGATACCTTCTCTCATGCACAGGAATGGTGTATAATCCCTATCTTGTAGAGGATACTAAACACCTCGTAAGGACAGAATTGGAGAACTTAATACCGATAGTGCGGATCCTTCACGCTTAGATCAAGCATCCAAGAGGATAACTAGGTACTGTATAGATGTTGCTGTACGCGTTTGTCGAAGGATAGGGAAGAGATACGACATTCTATCTTATTAAAGATGAACATCGACCATGACCGTAGAGATCGAGTGATTTAAAATATGCGACCCCTATTAGTGGGGTAAAGATATGGTCCTTAAAGTCAGGACGTCTAGGTACGAAGAGGAAAGAAAGGGAAATATGAGGAACTAGCCATAAAGCTCTACAGGTGGATTAGGGAGAACAAGACTATACCTATATCAAATATCAAATAATATTAGAATAGAGGACGTCAAGCTACGCGAAGGACATGGTTTTCTGAAGGGTCACTAGGTAAGCTACCTCGAAGCTAGGGGGCAAAAGCACTATATCGATTCGAGCCTGTAGGGAATTTAAGGAAGGCATCCACGTAAAAGTTAGGAAAGGAATGGTCGTCTTATACAATGTTGAACCGAATGGTCGTAACTCTGCTGTAATAGTTTATAGTGATGGTTAGTGCTAGTATGTAATAATAAATGAATGTATTTCTGGTGTATCACGGGTGCAGATCATGACATACAGAATGATTGAGGATAATAAGGTGGTTGTAATTAAAGTTAACAATAGTCACCTTATAATAATCAGGGGAAGAGGACTAGAGTCATCTGCAATCAGCCTAGAAACAAATAATGTCGCCAAGTTGTTAGAGAAGATAAGGCAACTATACGGGAAAACGTATGCAAGTACGTTAAAGAGTTACCGGAAAAGTAGGGTTCGATCTATAAAGAAACTACGACCTAGAGCCTTCTTTTTAGTATCCCAGCCCTCTCTAGATATCTATATATAGTAGTTCTGGAGACTCCGTAGCGTTTTGCGAGTTGCGTTATAGGAACACTCATTTTATAGAGTTCTATTAGTTCTTTCTGTTGCTTCTCATTAAGCTTGAACTGCCCTCCAATCTTCTTGCCTTCTGCCCTAGCACGAGCTAAACCTGCCTTAGTCCTCTTGCTAATCATCTTTCTTTCAAGCTCGTAAAGTGTTGCAAAGACAGATATAATTATTGGTCTAATAATCTCATTACGCATTGCCTCCTCAAGCCACCTCTCCCTTATCGACACTATCATGACGTTGTTCTCGAAGCAGTCGTATAGGATGTTGACCAGCGTCCTCATTCTGCGGCTTAACCTTGAAAGTTCAGCTACTACAATAGTACCCACCCTCCCTTCTCTAACCCTCCACCATAGCTCCTGAAACATAGGTCTGTTATCTTCAGCTCCTGATACTGGCTCCTCCTCGATTATCCTCTCATCTATACTGATGCTCTTTGACTTAGCTCACGCCTCAATAGTCATCCACTGAGACTCTAAGTCCTGCTTCTCTGTGCAACCCATAAATATGCCACTATCGGTCTCAGGTAAGTCATTCCACCACCTTAATCCCAGCACGTTCAAGTATTTTCTTTGTGTTTTCAACAACCTCCCTTCCAAAGAACTCCTCAAGGTTCTTCAATATCCACAGCTCTCTCCCTCCTACGCTCTTAATGTCGTCGACACGCCTCCACAGCTCCTTGAGAAACTCTTCACTGTTCACAACTACGTAGCTTCCATGGCTGATGAGATAGCTATGAATCCATACTTTCTACGTTTAGCATGTCTACTTAACCCCTTACTAAGGGCCGTAGATGCGTTAATCTTAATACTTAAGTAATTACGTCCGTACTTACCCCTCCTAATATAGCAGTAGATACACCCGTAGGCACATCCGTAGTAAGGATTATGTGAGCAATCATCAAGGAACCACCCATCCCTCCTCCTATGTCTATTAAGTACTGACTTCACTTGTACTAAGCGGTAAGCCACTACTCATCCGCACATTAACTACTAAGAGAGTACCTTAAAATAATTAAATCCTGATTAAATCCTCATAAGTAACCTATGAAGTAATTATTATTAAAGCAACTCATAGGGGTCACCTGCTTGATTATTAATGATTTATTAGGAGAGATATTTTGAAGAACTGATCATTAAGTTACCTTTCATACTCTCATTTCAGGGAATAGCCATTATGTACATAATGAAGCATCTTAAGCATTGACACTAGGTACTCACATCCAGTTCCATAGAATTCACTCCATAATTATTGACCGTTACCTGTATCTGCTCCTTAGAGTACAGAGTGCGGGGGTGGTGGGTTAAATGCCTAAAGTAGTCCTAACTAGTGATCAAGCTACATTTACTGATTTTAATGGATTGGATGCGTTGGGTTTCGGCCTCTGCTTACCTTATAGGCTAGTACCTGCGTTCGTTCAGTATAAGTTCCTCTCACCTCCAATACCCTTAGTTAATGGTAGGGCTCCATTAGCTCCGTACCCTCTATGTAAGGTTGAGGCTGCTCTCCTAGCAGCTGGTTTTAAGCGTGAGGATGTCTACGTAGTACCTCCTAATTACCTACGTCAAGTAGTTGATAAGGACACGGCTATAGTAGGTATTCACGTATTAGACCCTATGGGATTAGCACCTGTTTCATGGACCTTAAGAGTACTTAGCGGTAGTGGGGATACTTGCACTCACTACGAATTTGAGGGATTGATGGAGACTGTTAAGGAGCTTAAGAGGAGGTACGGATTTAAGGTAGTTGTTGGAGGGCCTGGTGTTTGGCAGCTTAAGGGGCTTGAGGGTAGGTATGATATTGATGTATTATTTGAGGGTGAAGCTGAGTTAACGTTTCCTAAGTTAGTTAAGGATATACTAGATGGTAAGGAAGTACCTAAGTATATCTTCGGGGAGTCCGTACCACCTAGTCTAATACCACCTATAGTAACACCATCAAGGAATGGGGTAGTTCAAGTTACTAGGGGATGCCCTAGAAGATGCAGATTCTGTAGCCCAACAGTGTTTAACTTTAGATCAATACCGTTAAACACCATAATGAGGGAAGTTAAGGTTAATTTAAGATCAGGTATTAAGGCTGTTGGATTCACTACCGAGGATATATTGCTCTATGGTGCTAATGGCTTGAGACCTAATCTAGACGCTATTAAGAAACTATATGATCAAACAATTAGCTTAATGCGTAGGTACAGGGTTGAGGGGCCTCTCGGTTTTAGCCACGTGACACTATCTACTGCTTTAGTTGTTAAGGAGGCTGTTAAATACATAAGTGAAGTTAATGGATTAAGTGAGGATAGGCCCTTATTTCCTCAAGTAGGTCTTGAGAGTGGTAGTCCAAGGATTGTTGCTAAGTACTTCAGTGGTAAGCCCTACCCATGGAAACCTAGTGAGTGGCGGGATGTAGTCATAAGTGGTAGTAAGTTAATCAACGATAATTACTGGTACCCATGCTACACATACATAATAGGCTTCCCAGACGCAACACCTAATGACTACGTACTAACAACTGAGCTAATTGATGGGTTGAGGGAGGAAGGGTTTAAGGGCTGGACATTCCCCTTACTCCTAATACCTATTGGAGGCACCTTAATTGAGAGAAGCGGTTATAAGGAATTCCTAACATTTAAGAGGCTGCCTCAAGAAGCTATAGATGCTATAGTAGCTGGTTGGAGATTAAGTATCGAGTTCTCTTATAAGGAATACCCGAAGCTACTCTCAGGTATTAGAAACCCATTAACACGTAAGGTAGTTAGTGCACTAGCTAAGAGAGCTATAGAAGCTATGAAGGAATGGATTGAGGGCATTAAGAGGGACCCGGAAATCATTGAGAAAGTATTCTCGAAAGTCAATATAAGAACAGCTTACAGCCTAATTAAGACCCTATTAACTGTAGAAGCATATAAAGTAGTACAAGCATTGCCAGCATAAACATGAAAGTAGTACATACCTCTTGAAACGATAAAACGATTTTATTATTTTTATTAATTGAGGAAGCTCCATTACTTACTTCAAAAGTAAGAGAGTAAATCTGGACTAGGAATTAAGCTCGAGGTTTTTGAGTATTTTAATGAAATATAGTACTGAAATATAATATTTAGGCTGTTCCTAAAGTGTTGATGCTTTAAGTGGTTTCTAATCGTTTTTAAATACTCTTTAGTGCTATTAGGTAGGTAAGTATTTAAGCTTCTGAAGTTTATGGGTTTAATTGGTAACCTCGGGGTTCCGAGAACCGTAGGGTCATGAACCCCTAGGTAATTAGGGATGAGCTACTACGGTGAGGAGCCCCGAGCGGAAGCGTAATGACCCACCTACCGTGATCAAAAGCATTCAAAACTACTGAAAAGCCACGGTAGGTGAGGAACGCTTGAGGTTAAGCCATTATTAAATCCTCCCTTAAAATAGTTACTACGTAGCACCTCTTCCACTTCTCGCTAGAAAGTATCTCCATCGGGCTCTCCATAGGATTCCACCTCATCTCCTCAAGCGCAACCCCGCCCGCTACAGGAATGTAGCAATCTATGTTTACCTCAGTATTTGGTGGCTCGATCACCACCCCCTAATCACCTTAAGCGTGTATCCCTCAACATCTATACTATCTATTACCTCGCCAATCACATCACACCAAGAATGCTCGCCGAGATTCCCCAGTTCACCGTACTTCCTCTCAATATCCTCAAATGGGAATACCTATCATCCTCGATGAAGTCCCTCCTATCGTACTTCCGCCCTTCCCATGTAACAACCTCTCTAGTAATCTCGATTACATCTGGTTCCCAGTCCTCATCAGGCTCGGCATCCTAATTGCTGGGCTCCTCAACGTACTGGGTAATCTCAACAGCTATTCTCTCAACAGGAACTGCATCCTCTGATAGCCTAGTCCTTGCCCCGCGGTAGTAATCGACGTTGTCAGTTTCGTAAACAACGTAGTAATAACCTTTGCTATCTCTGAAAGCTCCTAGGATCCTAGCCCTATCGAGCCAGAGATTTGGCTTTCCCCTCTTATCTCGG
>NJEF01000082.1 GCA_002255065.1 Desulfurococcales archaeon ex4484_204
TTGCTCTCAGGGTTGTGGGATACGTGGGCACCCCTAACCCTAATAACCTCGAGCTCCTCATCACTACACCAAACACAGTGAACAGCAAGAAACCTACTAGAAAGAATGCCTAGGCTATCCAGGTACTTGACTACAGGCATGCCCAGCTCTTTTAGTGCCCACCTAACTTCATACCTGGTCTCGTTAATGTGCATAGATATGCCTACGTTGTTTAGGGTTGAAGACTTCGCAACCTCCCTGAGCAGCTCCTCACTACACGTAAACGGTGCTGACGGGGCCAGCATGCACCTCACCATGTTGTTCGAGTAGCCGTGCCACCTCTTAATAACGTCCTCAGCACCCCTTACTAGCTCCCTGGGTGCTGACTCCTTAAGGCAGGACTTAGGGAGCCACCTATCGGCGAGGGTTACGGCGTAGACAACCCTCATGCCGACCCTTAGGAACGCCTTAGGTAGCTCGGGGTTGAGGGTGTCCTGGCTAACAGCGCACGTCACGCCTGACTTAACCATCTCCACAGCCGATAGGAGTGAGGCGTGGTACCCTATGCTGTAATCCCCTAGCGACTGGTAGTAGTGGACTGCCTCGTAGAACGGAAATAAAACGTTGTTACACCACTCAACAAACGGTAGGTCGTCCGGGTAACCCCTTAAGAATGCCTGGTATGAGTGGACGTGGGTGTTAATGAGGCCGGGCATAGCGACCATACCCCTCCCATCAACAACCTCACCAGCGGTGTAACCCCCTCCACCACCCCTAGCAACATCCACGATTAACCCATCAGCGATAGCTATCGAGCCCCTGAACACCTCGTTGCCCTCGTTAACAGTGATTATCACCGCATCCTTAACCAGTAGGTCGACGTCCATGAACTACACCCTAGAGCTTAACGTACCTAGGGAAGCACCTCCTAACAACGCCTAGGTGTAGGCGACCTACATCGAACACCTCGCCAGACGCTAGGTCGTTGACAACAACCCTAGCTATCGAGAAGGTGTTAGGGAAGCCCTTAACCCTCCTAAAGTCCCACCCAGCAGCCTCTAGGAGGTCGTAGAAGCACTCGCCGTAGGTAGGTGTTGAGGTAACGACGACATCCTTAAGAACCCTGGGCAGCTCCTCACTCCCATCCCTAACCCAGAGGTGGGCTACGCCTAAGTAGTTAATCATGTCGTCGGGAAGCGGGGCCCTACCCCCCTCACCTACGGGGGGCACCGGGCACGTACCGTACGCGTGGATAACCCTCCGCACGTCGTAGCCCAGGAGCCTTAACCTCACGATAACGCTCTCAACAACCCTACCAGCAACCTGGGTGACGCCGGCCACCGACCTCAGCGGTGTAACCACTAGGTATAGGTGCACGTCCCTACCAACAACCTCCTTAAGCCTCCCCACGACATCCCTTGAGGGGAGGCTGCCGCTCTGAATAACGAAGACGGCCTCCCCAACGTCCTCACCCTCAAGCCCTAGGTAGTCATAGACGTCCCTAGGAGCCCTTAGGAGGGCGCGGCCTGGCCCGCTAACAATTAAATCAACACCCTCCACAGGGTATGCTGCCTGAGCTGCTAGCGACGCTACCGCTGGGTGATCTGTTACCACGTTAACTAAGGGGAACGCGTAGCCACCTACATCCGTGCTCGTTAAGTACGCATCCCCTAAGCCACCCATACACACCTTAACAACCTCGAGCCCTACCCTAAGCCCTCCCAAAGCCTTAACGCCTGCGTCAACTACCGTGACCCCCCCACCGTACTCGGTAACGCTAACTCCGTAAGCTGCAGGGTCCCTTAAAACCCTCCTTAGAATGCCTACTGCGCGCTTATTTAGCTCGAGCCTCAAGGCCCCTCACTAACTCCCTCAACCCTATTTTAAGTGACCCCCACTGCCCTGAGTACTGAGGCGCCGAGATCTTCACCACCCCTGAAACCCCTGCAAGGGCTTCTACAGCCCTCCTCAAGGCCTCCCTAACGTGCTCAACCCCTAGACCAACAACTAGGAACTCAAACGCTGCCCTGGAACCCTCGGGAACCCTGCTATCGCTAACCCTATCCCTAAGGGTTGGGCAGAAAACGTGGTTCGTTGTTACCCTAACACCCCCGTAGTTAAGCCCCCCAACCTTAGCACCGCATAGACCACCTACGGGGTAGTTGAACACTGAGGCGTACCTAACCCTATTGAACACTGCGCTACCTGCAGCCTTCATAGCCTTAATAGCTACGCCCTCATCCCTAACCATGACCTCTAAAGCCCCGTCAACACCTAGCCCCACGCCGAAGTCCCTCTCAATAACGAAGGTCCCCGTCATTACTGGCACCCTGTAGATGGACCTGCCGTTAACGTCCACGCCCTCCTCGAAGCCGTCCCCCCACAACCTAACTACGTCCCCTACACTCGCTCTAAACACCTCTCTATCCCGGGGGAGTGCGTTGTATATGGAGGAGAAGGGCATGTGCGGCGATATGTTAAGCCTCTCCTCTAGAGCCTTAACGAAGCGCTTAAGACCGTACTTCCTAGGGAGGCTGAAGTGAATTATAACGCCCGGCCTCCCATCAGGTGTTGAGCTAGGGGGTGCTGAGCCCTCAAGGCTCCCCTGGATCGGTGCGAACGTAGCTATCCCTACACCGACTAGGTACAGGGACTCGTAGAGGGCTAGGTCCTCAGTGGGGGCTGTTAGCAGAACCCTTGAGACGTACAGGTCTGTGCACTCACAGTACGTATCATCGATTAAGCCCTCTAATACCATAGAGGAGACCAAGCATTAATTAAAGGTTAAGGTATTAAGCCTTCGCCTACTCGGGCGATAGCTTAAGGAACCTTACGAACCTATTGAAGCCCCTATCGTAAACTTCCTTAAGGCCTTCATCGGGCTTAACGACGTCGACGTAGTGAACCATGATGCTGCAGGCCTCCTCAAACGACCTATACACGCCTACGGCCTTACTAGCCATTACAGCCGACCCTAGGGCTGATGCGTTAATGTCATGAACCCTGTAGTGGGTTAGCTGGGTTACGTCTGCGTACACCTTAACAAGGCCTCTAAACCTGGAGTACCCCCCTACAGCTACGGCACTCTCCACACTACAACCACCCTTAACCAGGGCCTCCACGAACAGCCTAACGCAGTAAGCGGTGCCCTCAATAACGGACCTAGCTAGGTCCTCCCTACTACTCCCGTACGTAATGCCGTGAACACCCCCTCTAGCGTTAGGAGGTACTAGGGGTAGCCTCTCCCTAAGTATGTAGGGTACCGTGATAACCCCGTCAGCGCCCGGGCTAGCCCTCATAGCTAGCTCTACGAAGGCGTCGACACCGAGGCCTAGGGACCTAGCAAACCACTCGATAACCACGCCCCCGTTATTTATCGGTGCCGTTACAGCTACTAGCGTGGGCACTACGTGCCTACTGTAAGGGATTAGGGAGCCCCCGCAGGCCTTGTCGGAGGCAAGCATTAAGCACGTAGAGGAGCCCAGGACCTCGGCCAGCACACCCGGCCTCACAGCGCCGGCACCGAGCATTGCTGAGTAAGCATCGATCGTTCCAGCAACAACCGCTAGGTCCTTAGGGAGTCCCACCTCCTCAGCTAGGTCCTCCCTAATACTTGACACCACGGTGCCTGGCTCGACAACCCTTGGAAGCAGCCCAACATCTACACCCACCTCACCGTAAGCGCTGCTCCACCTCATCGCTCTGTAGTCGTACAGGCTCGTGGTCGCCGTGATCACGTCCGTAACGAACTCACCTGTCAGCTTATACAGCAGCCAGTCCGTAGCGTTCAGGAACTTAAATGCCTTCCCGAAGACCTCGGGCACCTCCCTCCTAAACCACAGGATCCTCGCTAACCCGTTGTTAGGCAGGACGTACGCCCCCGTAACCCCCCTAAGTAGCTCCGCCTCAGCGGATGCCCTGCTATCAGACCACACTAGAGCTCTATGGAGGGGCTCCCCGTTACGGTCTACTGGCACGAGCGTTGGCGCCTGCCCTGAGACACACACAGCTCTAACCTCCCGTAAATCCTCACCGATAGCTCTAGCTAGCTCCTTAAGCAACCCCTTAACAACGCCCCACCACTCGTTGGGGTCCTGCTCGACCCTGTCACCACCCATGAAGTACGTCCTGTACCTACCCATAAGCCCTAGAACCCTACGCCCACCTACGTCGTAGACTGATAGCTTACAGCTAGACGTCCCGAGGTCAAGCCCTACCAGGTAGGTCAATACCTAGTACCTCTCCTTAACTTTTGTAGCGTAAAGCTTTAAACATCTACCCATAGACCGGTTAATTGGTGCTTGTTTTGGAGGTAGACATACTTATATCGAACGCATTCATTGTCCCCATGACTAAGCGAGGCGTTGTTCTTAGGAGGCACAGCATAGCTATTAGGGATGGGAGGGTAGTGCAGGTAGGCCCTTCATCGGAGGTTGATAAGGACGTTAAGGCATCGGAGGTAATCGATGCTAGGGGCTGTGTAGCGCTCCCCGGCTTCGTTAACACCCACGTCCACCTCTATCAGAACCTGCTTAAGGGGACCATCGATGACCTACCCCTAGTGGAGTGGAATAACAGGCTCCTAGTACCTATATCGAGGGCTATAAGGGACTACAGGTTGAGGAGGTTCTACGATCCAGACTACTACGTAACCCTGCTAGCCGTAATCGAGATGGTTAAGTCTGGGACAACAACCTTCAACTGCCTGGACGGCCTAACCCCGGCAATACCTAAGGCTGTAGGGGACTCAGGAGTTAGGGCTGTCTACTCACCGGTCATGGTGGATAGGTGGCTGCCCGAGGACCTCCTCCTACCCCTAGAAGTGCAGGTTAGGGCTGTTAAGTCCTTCATAAGGAAGTACATGAACGCGTACAACGGAAGGCTTAAGTTCATGGTCGGCCCAACAACGGTGTTTACATCGACTGAGGACCTCCTTAGGGAGTCCATGAACATAGCTAGGGAGCTCGACGTAGGCATACACATGCACGTTAACGAGACTAGGTACGAGGTTGAGTGGGCTCAGAAGAACCTGGGTATGAGGGTTATTGAGTACCTAGACAGTATTAAGATGCTTTCTAGTAGGTTTCTTGCTGTTCACTGTGTTTGGTGTAGTGATGAGGAGCTCGAGGTTATTAGGGTTAGGGGTGCCCACGTATCCCACAACCCTGAGAGCAA
>NJEF01000083.1 GCA_002255065.1 Desulfurococcales archaeon ex4484_204
CCATGTACGTAGCTATATGGCTAGCAGGCGCTAGGACGCAGTACAGCTTCTATATGGTTCAGATAACCCCCTTGCTCTACGTGTTGCTATTTATAATGGCTTACTACTTAACATCCCCTGTAAGCAACACCATCTACGTAGCTAGGAAGTGGCACCGCATTCTAAGGGTAACGTGGCTCCTACTCACAGGTAGGGCCAGGTTGAGGCTAACTATCGAAGTTAGCGAAGGGGAAAGGGGCAGAAACGATAGGTTGTAGCTTTCTATGCTGTTTCGTGTCTTTCTGTAGTGGTTGTAGTTTATATCTTACTTAATACCCTGCGGGTGATGGTAGCGCTCCAAGCCCTGCGTGGCTGGCCTAGATAGGGGGACCCGCACCGCTGGCTCTCAACCACCGCCCACGACCCCGATGAAGTGAGGCGGTGTAGGCGAGGCGGAACCAGTGAAGACCGATCACGATAAAACAAAAACATAGAATGATACAATTAGAGGAAGCGGAGCCTTACCAATTAATCAACTAAAGTTTTATAACCTCTTTCCAAAGTTTATGCGGTGAAGCAGGGAGTGGAGAGATACGTATACACATTCGATGAAGCTGACTGGAGAAATAAGAAGTTACTGGGCGGTAAGGGGGCATCGCTGGCTCAGATGACCCAGCTAGGCCTCCCTGTCCCGCCTGGCTTCACCATAACTACTAAGGCCTGCAGGGACTTCTATGCCCCTAGAAGGCACGAGATGGATCTACTCATTAAGGAGCTCGAGAGGAACCCACCTCCTGAGAGGAGGGATGAGATAATTAAGAGGATATGGGAGATAATAGACTCCCTAGACCTACCTCCAGGCCTTATGGAGCAGGTTAAGAAGCACATGGAGTGGCTAGAGGTCAAGACCGGAAAGAAGTTCGGCTCTCCTGAGAACCCTCTGCTGGTCTCCGTTAGGTCTGGGGCTGCGGTCTCGATGCCTGGAATGATGGACACTGTTCTCAACCTTGGCCTAAACGATGAGGTAGTTAAAGGTCTAGCTAGCCTGGCTAGCAACGAGTGGTTTGCCTACGACGCCTACAGAAGGTTCCTGCAGATGTTTGGACGTATAGTCCTAGGCATAGAGGAGAAGCTCTTCGACGACGAGTTCAATAAGCTTGACGAGGAGTTCAGGAAGTTAGGGAGGGAGAAATACAGTAACGAGGTTGAGAAGCTAACAGCGAAGTTCCCTAGGTACAGCCTTAGGCTAGACGCCCAGCCACCTAAGGAGGTTGCACCAAGATTATGGGAGCTATCGGTGAAGTATATTAAAAAGGTTGTTGAGCGCTTTAAGGAGATTATAAAGGAGAACTGGGGGGAGTTCCCGCAGGACCCGTGGAGACAGCTAGACCTATCAGTTAAGGCCGTCTTTAGATCCTGGATGAACCCGAGAGCGATCTACTACAGGATAGCAAACAACATAACGCCGGAAGTCGCTGACTGCACAGCGGTTAATATAGTCACAATGGTTTTCGGGAACATGGGCTGGGACTCAGGAACCGGGGTGTACTTCACGAGGGATCCGGCAACGGGTGAGGACAGTCCGTATGGTGAGTTCCTACCCAATGCTCAGGGGGAGGACGTTGTAGCCGGTATAAGAACGCCCTTAAGTATTAGCGAGCTGAAGGATAAGATGCCCAGGGCTTACGAACAGCTAATAGAGGCTGGTAAGAAGCTTGAAAGGCTAAATAAGGATGTAATGGATATAGAGTTCACTATAGAGAGGGGGAAGCTCTACTTCCTTCAGAATAGGGCTGCTAAGATGACCCCCGCTGCTAGGGTTAAGACAGCTGTTGATATGGTGAGAGATGGAATAATCACTAGGGAGGAGGCGGTGCTTAAGGTGAAGCCCGATGTCGTCCTTAAGCTCCTCTACCCAAGAATCGACCCTAAGGCCAGGGCGGAGCCCGTAGCTAAGGGATTACCGGCATCCCCTGGAGCTGTTAGCGGGCAGGTGGTGTTTCACCCAGATGATGCTGTTGACTGGGCTAGGAAGGGCAGGAAGGTGGTGCTGGTTAGGGTGGAGACTAAGCCGGATGACGTCCACGGCTTCTACGCAGCAGTTGGTATACTAACAGCTAGAGGCGGGATGACGTCCCACGCAGCAGTTGTTGCGAGAGGTATTGGGAAGCCAGCTGTAGTTGGCGCTGAGTCGATCAGGATCGACTACGAGAGGAAGGAGTTCCGCACAGGTAGTGTCGTTGTTAAGGAGGGTGAGTGGATAACCATCGATGGTAATACAGGCAACGTATACGTAGGTAAGGTGCCGACAATAGAGCCGGAGCTTATATCTGAGCTACAAACGCTGCTTAAGTGGGCTGACTATGCTAGGAGGCTGGGTGTTAGAGCTAATGCAGATGTACCGGAGGACGCCTTCATAGCTAAGAAGTTCGGCGCTGAGGGCATAGGGCTGCTTAGAATTGAGAGGATGTTTAGGAAGCTCGAGAGGCTTCAAGCGCTAAGGAGGGTCATCCTAGCTGAGAGTAGGGAGGAGAGGGTTGAGCACCTTAGGAAGCTAGCTGATATGATAAAGCCAGACTTCAAGGAGATGTTGAAGATAATGGATGGACTGCCAGTAACTATAAGGCTCATTGACCCACCCCTACATGAGTTCCTGCCAGCACCGGAGGAGATACTTAAGGAGCTCTACGAGGCTAAGGTAGCGTACAACGCCCTTAAATCCTCGGAGGCCGTTAAGGATGTAGCCCCCGACATACTGAAGGATTACGAGGTGAGGATAGCTGAGCTTGAGAAGCTGTACAAGAGGGTGACCGTTCTTAAGGAGCACAACCCCATGATGGGTCATAGAGGGGTAAGGGTAGGTGTAACGTACCCTGAGATATACTACTACTTAAGTAGGGCAATGATCGAAGCAGCTGCGGATCTGTTTGAAGAGGGGTACAACCCGGTACTTGAGATAATGATACCCCAGGTTAGCATAGTCGACGAGGTTAAGTATGTTAAGGTTAATGCTATAGAGCCAGCCCTTAAGGACGTAGCGAAGGAAAGGGGCTACAAGTTCGAAGTTGATGAGGAGAGGCCTGCAACCTATCGGCTAATTAAGGGCGGTAAGAAGCTAGAGATACTCGTTGGTACAATGACAGAGACCGTGAGAAGCGCATTAACAGCTGGTAAGCTAGCTAGGGAGGTAGCTTTCTTCAGCTTCGGGACAAACGACTTAACGCAGGCAACGTTTAGCTTTAGCAGGGATGACGTTGAGAACAAGTTCATGCCTCAATACCTAGAGCTAGAGATCTTAAGCAGGAACCCCTTTGAAACAATAGATGCGGAGGGGGTAGGAAAGCTGGTTGAGCTAGGGACAAGGGAGGGTAAGAAGTCTAATCCCTATCTAGAGGTAGGTATTTGCGGTGAGCATGGAGGGGATCCAGCATCCATAGAGTTCCTCCATAAGGCAGGTTTAGACTATGTAAGTGCTTCACCATATAGGATAGTTGTAGCGAGGTTAGCTGCAGCTCACGCCGCGTTAAAGGACAAGCTAAGCAGGTAACGCAGTATCAATGGTTAGCGCAATATTCACTTAAAATTCTTTTATTTATGCTAACATACCTTAGTACCTGGTTTAACAGGTTCTAAAGTTGTTAGGATAACGGGCTTCTCCCCCTTGCCACATCCGGCAGCTAATATCATGCCTTGGGATTCAAGACCCATGAACCTTTTAGGTCTGAGATTAGTAACTACGATAACGTACCTACCGACCAGGTCTTCAGGGCTATACCACTGCGCTAGCCCTGCCACTACCTGCCTCCTCTCTGCACCTAGATCAATGATTAAGCGTAGCAACTTCTTAGACCCCGGAACCCTTTCAGCAACCTCCACCAAACCAACTCTCAGATCTACCCTGGAGAACTCATCAATACTTATGAGACCCCCCAAAGACTCTCCCTCTATAAAAGCCGGGAAGTGTTAAAGAAAATTACGCTTGCCTAGCGATGGAGGACTACATCGTGATGCTCTTAACTAGGGAGTAAACAGCTATGCGCTTTAAGGAACGTCTTCCCTCGGTAGTTCAAAGACACCGAGATCCCAATTAGCTAGCACGTTAGTAGTTATTTAAAGTTAAGAGATAGTAGCTAAAATTATTTACCTACCCTGACTAGCTGGTTTAAACTTAATTATGTAGGGTATCGCGTTATCAAGTGTTGGGTTACCCCTTCTTACCACCGCTTCGACCTCTAACCCTACTAAACCTTTCTTTAACATGTTTTCGTCGATACCGACTAGCTGGCACATAATTCGCGCGTTATTAATCTCAACTATAGCTATTAAGAGGGGTGTGGAGTCCTCGAACCCCTTTATAGGCACGTTAATCACTGTGTACGTAACCACCCTACCCCTACCGGGTAGCTTAATCTCTTCAACGTTTCTCGAGCCGCATTTAGGGCATGCTGCCTTCGGTGGATATGATACATAGCCGCAGTTTGAGCACTTAGTAGCTATAAGGTTTAAAACGTTGCCTTGAATCCTCCAAAACCTCTGTATTGAGGCCATATAACTACCTCCTAAGAATTATGGTTGTTACGTTAGACCCTACGCCGCCGATATTCTGGGTTAGGCCGACATCGCCACCTACCTTAACACCTGGGAAGTCCCCCCTCAGCTGCATCACGACCTCAGCAACCTGGTAAACACCTGTGGCGCCAACCGGGTGCCCTCTAGACTTAAGTCCTCCTGATGGATTAACAGCGGGTCTATCGCCAGGCCTAAACCTTCCCTCAGCAACGTACTTAGCGCCCATACCCCTCGGTGCTAGGCCTATCTCCTCAAGGCTTATTACAGCGGTTATACTGTAGGCGTCATGGATCTCAGCGATATCGATGTCTTTAAGCTCTAAGCCAGCATTTCTAAGCGCCTGCTTTGTAGAGATGTTGGAGGCTATGAACGACGTAATGTCGAACCTCGACGTTATATCGGTGCTATCCAGAGCATTCCCTACACCCGCTATAAACACTGGTGTGTCGGTTAGCTTCCTCACGACGTCGCTACCCGCTAAAATAACGGCTGCAGCTCCATCACTCAGCGGGCAAGCGTCGTAAAGCTTTATCGGGTCAGCTATGGTAACGGAGTTTATTACGTCACTAATCGTTATCCTCCTCCTGAAGT
>NJEF01000084.1 GCA_002255065.1 Desulfurococcales archaeon ex4484_204
TACTGGCCATGACCTCCAGGAAGGATAACGCGGGGTTCCTTAAGGAGAGGTTTAAGGGGGACGAGCTAGTGACTAGGGCGGCTAACTACCTCGAGAAGGCCTCAGAGCTCTACAGGGAGGTCTACCAGCTAATAAAGGATGGCGCTACGTCGGAGGAGGTGGGGGAGGTGGTTAACCTCCTAAAGAAGGCATCAGTGTACGAGAGGGAGGCAGGGCTGTTAATGATTGAGGCAGGCAGGTAGCTGGGAACCCCCTCCCAGCCCGCTAACTCCAATGCGTTCAGGGTCGGAGCTACGTAAAGGCCCCACGTAGTAGAACTGGGCTCGCCGTTGGGCCCTTTAGGTTACCCTACGTGTGCGCCCCTTGGTTCCTAACCCTCCTCTACGCCCTCCAGCAGCCCGTAGGCGCCCTCCGCTAGGAGCTCGTCTGCCTCCCTACCGAGCATTAGCCTTGCTAGCTTAACGACGTTCTCCAGCGTTGGGTCCCTCCTGACCCTCCTACCAATGCTTGCCAGCTCCCCTCCCTCCTTAGCTAGCTCCCTAACTATGTCGTTGAGCAACCTCCTACCGTCCGAGTTCAGGGCAGGGCCCCTACCGAAGTACTCCCTGTAGCCCCTGAGCAGCTTCCTCATGTAGTCGCGGGCGTGGCGGGACTTCATGCTACCAAGCTACCTAAACCTGGACTCCTCAATAAACCTATCGACGAGCTCCTTAATGCTGGGGCCCTCAACAACCCTTAACTCCCACCTAGCCCTTACGTAGGGCTTGTTCACCCTTATCAACCTACCTATATCTGCTGGGGACCCGTTAACTATGACGTCCGCGTTAACCCTCATCAACGTCTCCTCCAGGTCCCTCAACTGCTCCTTAGTGTACCCTGTTGACGGCACTACGTTAGCCATGTGGGGGTACTCCTTGTACAGCCTCCTAATAACGCCGACTGCGTAGGGCCTCGGGTCGACTATCTCGGCTGCCCCGTACTTCCTAGCAGCTACGTACCCAGCCCCGTAGGGTAGGCCCCCATGGGTAACTGAGGGTGAGTCCTCAATAACCACAACCCTCCTACCCTCAATAACTTCCGGCCTGTCGACCACGACCTCCATATCCGCTAGGACCACGTCCGCCTTGGGGTTAACTGCCCTCACATTCCTAACAACCCTCTCAACACACTCCCTACTAGCCTGGGACACCTTATTAACAACCACCGCGTTAGCTAGCCTAACGTTGACCTCCCCGGGGTACGAACCAACCTCCTGCCCCGGCCTCATGGCGTCGGCCACCGTCACCATGTAGTTGAACCTGAAGAACGGGAAGTCGTTGTTGCCCCCATCCCAAAGCACTACGTCGCCAGCCCTCTCAGCCTCCCTCAACACCCTACCGTAGTCAACGCCTGCGAACACTGTGAGACCCATTGATAGGTAGTGCTCGTACTCCTCCCTCTCCTCAATAGTTACCCCCCACCTATCCAGGTCCTCAACCCCCCTGAAGACCTGGACAGCCATCCTGCCCAGGTCGCCGTAAGCCATTGGGTGCCTAACGATAGCTACCTCCAGCCCCCTACTCCTTAACTCCCTAGCAATAGCCCTGGAAACAGTTGACTTACCGGCACCGGTCCTAACAGCTGTAACAGCTATGACGGGCCTGAAGGAGGTAAGCATGGTCTCCCTAGGGGATAGGAGCCTGAAGGAGGCACCGGCAGCCAGCACCTCCGAAGCGATCCTCCCCAGGGCGTCGTACGTTATGTCGCTAAAGGAGAGGACGACCTCATCTACGTGGAGCTCCCTAATAACCCTGCTGAGCTCCTGAATAGGGAGCACCGGTATCCCGTCAGGGTACAGACCCCCTGCGAGCTCGGGCGGGTACCTCCTCCTCTCAATACCGGGTATCTGGGTTACCGCGAACGCAACCACCTCGTAGTCAGGGTTACCCCTGAAGCAGGTGTTGAAGTTGTGGTAGTCCCTCCCACCAGCACCCAAAATAATAACGCGCTTCCTGCCCCCCAACCTAACACCGAACAACTTTCACCACCAGAACATAAATTATTTATTGATACAATAAATTTACTAATAGCTACCCCTGGTATATACGTTACAAAACATTCAGCGGCAGGAACGGGCCGGGCTAAGAGGGCGGCATCCATGAACGCCCGGAACCCTACGCATCAAGGGTTTAACCCGGCCTAGGCCTGAGAGCCGTGAGGCGGTAGGGGCTAAAGCACTCCGCTTAAACGGATGCAAGCTTTTTATACTCAATGACCGTACCATTCTCTCAGTGGTAGAGTGACCCCTGACCCACCGGTTCTATGGGAGGTCACTAAGTTAGTGAGGGGGTTCATGGAGAGGAGGGGCGTTCTTACCTGGCTAACCTCGCTGTTCAATAGATCCGTTGAGAAGGACGTGGTAAGGGAGGTGGTTGAGGAGCTTAGGAGGAGGGGCTTGCTGAGAGCGCTAAAAAAGCGTTAAACAGGGCGGACGTAGCCCTGCTAGAGCCCGTGAAGGGCTGTAGTTCCTAGACCACCTCTCCAAGCACGGCATAGGCTTCGACGGCCATCTGCTCTGGCTGGGTAGGGAGCCCGTAGCTTACGTTAGAGAGGAGGTAGTGCCGGTGAAAGGTCGGAAGGGAGAACTTAGAAAGGCTTTAGAGGTCGCCGTGGGATTAAGGAGGGAACTGGGTTTACTTAGAGGGAAAGACCCTATCTATAAAGCTTTACGAAGGATAGAAAGCTTGGAGGGGCTCGACCCGCTGGGGGGATGGAGCAGCATAGGAGAGAAAAAGATTTCAGGCAAGCTGCACTTACTCTCAAGCTCTTAGACGAACTAGGAGAAACCCAGGTAGAAAGAGCTGGGTTTTTAAAGCATCACGTAACGCTGAACCCAGGCTATGAGGAGTTTTCTACAACCGCCTAAGTGATTACACACGTGAAGAGATTTACAAGGCTTTGAAAAACCTAGAAAAGAAGTTGCACGGGAAGAACAAGGTAAAGATCCGGGCTTTACGTAAAGAGTTTGAAAAGAGGGAAGGCATCAGCAGAAGGAAGAAACTCGGCTTGCTAGCCCTTAGCAATAGCAGCCGGAATGGCTGCAGGCGGGTATGTTTGGTACAAAGCACATAAACAACCAGTCAAACCTACTCAGACTGTAACACCGGCTCAAACAAGCATTACCCATACCCAAACGCCAATCACTACCCCTACTACAACGACCAAAACAACTATCACCATGCCGACGCCAACTAAAACCACCCAACCTATTACCACGACCCCGATTCCAACTGAAACCGTAGCGCCTGTAAAGCGTGCTGAAATTCACTCTGTGAATTACCCGAAAGAAATAGGAGCTAATGCGGTATTACCTATAGTCATAAACGCTTCTACCGACAAAGTTTTAGTTCAAGTTTCTGTCAACGGGGTAGGAAAGAATGTTTCTGCAACCTATTCAAACGGTCTTTTTCCACGTTAATCTGCCTGTGAAAGAAGGCATCTACAAGATAGAAAAGGTCTATGCTTTCAGAGGCGATGAAAGCGTAGTAAAAGACGTAAATGCCGTGCTGAGAGCTTTTGACAGACCAGTTATATACGATGTCATCTATCAGCATAAGTTAAAGCCAGGTGAAGAAGCTATAGTTAAAGTCAACGCTTTCGACACTTCTGGTATAGCTAAAGCTTTGATAGAGGTGAGTGGTGGAAACGTTTCTATGGTGAAGCTAGCAAACGGTTTGCACGCATACAACGTGAGCTTAGGTGAAGACCCTGCTACGCTACCGGTAAAAGTTTACGTGCTAGACCCTTACAAGCGAGCTTCTAGAGCTAGCGGGGAATTCGCTGGCTACTACAGGATGCTTTCGGTTATTGGAGTACAGAAATCATTTGAACAAGAAAATATCGAGTCAGTCCCTTGAAAAAGAACAAGATTGGATCGCCGAGCTTTACTTCAACGATAAACACGCTTTGCTGAACTGCTTAAACTAGCGGATTACAACGGGACGACACCTATAGACAAAAACTGGCTTACCTGCTTTTACAGCAAGTAATGAGATCTAGCTTTTCCGATAAGTACGCTTTAGTAGGTAGAAGCTCCCTATACACCTTAGACGTGCTTGAGCGACTGAACGTCAAAGGCTTAAAGCACCTGGGAAGCGTATACGCTATAGGCAATTACTCGATAGCTTCTTTCAGCTATCCTTACAACGGAAGTAACCTAGCTTTGCTAGTTAAAGCGAGCGGGAAGAACCCGGAAATAATGGATTTCACACCAGTAGTTTTCCACTCAGTTGATGGTAGGAGAATCGCTTTGACGCTCTTCACAGCTACTTCTACAAATACCGTCTGGGCAACAAATTAACCCAGAGTTGCATTGTGAAGGCGTAAGGACACTAACGCTCTTATAGCAGTAATCACTCCCTATCCTCGAGCCTGGAGGGTCAATGTAAGGAGATGGATTGCCCCCGCAGCTACCAGCAAAACCTAAAGACTCGCAACTAGAATAGAGGTTTGTTAAACACACAGCTAAGGTTGAGACCTAGACGCCATTCTTACAGTATCAAAGCTCCCCTGTGTTAGCGTCCTGCTGGGTGGGATACCCGCAACTACCGCTAGAGACTTTGCTTCCTTGTTAACCTATACAAGAAGGTGGTTGACAACAAGGCTCTCCCTCGCCGCCGCAATGCGTAGTAGTACTTGCGGTGCAGGTAAGCTTTACACAAATACAGGAACGGCCGGTACCGCACGATTGCACTTTACCATAGGGGTAGCCCATAGATTTGCAATCACTCCTGTATTGGTCTTCAGTAATATCAGAGGCTACCTTATAAATGTAGAACTTGTGATGTGAATCGACTTAGTGCTGGGCGTGATAGCAGCTCTAGTCACAGTAGTCGATAAGTCCGTCGCCATTGCTATCCTCTCCGTCAAAGCACTGGCAACCACTCTCGGAATTAACACACTAGTGGTTATTACACTCTTTACCTGTACCGCAGTCAGAATCCGGGCAACACTCTACGCTATATGCGTTGCAACTACTATCACAATAGTTTTTGCTTTGGCATGTTTCAGGTGTTCTTCCATCGCGTTGAGAATCCTAGTCTTAATCGCAATGACGCCAGGGTTGGTGTGACCTGGATTACAGCAACGGTG
>NJEF01000085.1 GCA_002255065.1 Desulfurococcales archaeon ex4484_204
TTCAACGTACCATTCTCAACTATAGCTATAGCGTATTCATATTTACTTACATCAGAACCGCCGCTACGTATGATATCGATCCCGACTACAGGTCCCCTACCCGATGACCTCATTAACTTCCCCCTTAACGAAGCGGAGGGCCTTACTTACATCAATACTTACTCCATACCGGCGCTTAAAGAACTTAATGACGTACAATACATCCCTTTTAAGGTACTCCAGGTGTAGGGGGTTATCCCTATGGACATACTGAGGCCAGTCTATTATGTAGGGCACCTCATCCTCGATGGATACAACTACGTTATACTCACTTAGGTCGCTGTGAACTATACCTAGATGAATGAACGCGGCCCTTAAAGCGTTAAATATCCCGTAAAGAACCTCAGTAGGCTTTCTCAACTCCCTACACCTATAGAGCTCCACTCCGTTAATATAACTCATAACGACTGCATGCCTGCTCCAGCCATAGGCTCTAGGAACGTTCTCTGTATACCTAGGAAGCTCTGACAGAACACTGTACTCCCTCTCAGCTGCGAGCTTTGACCGTATTAACCAGCACCTCTCGTTAGTGAGGTACTGCCTTACCCTGCTTACTTTTTGAAAACTTGCCTTACCTATCCTGTAGAACTTCACAGCTAGGGGTGCTCCCTTACTGCTCTTAGCTATGTACACCTCACTCTCCTTGCCCGTACCTATCGATGACCCTAAGTACGCTATCACACCATCCCTAACTAAGTCACCAAGTGCTAAACAATCAAGGCCTAAGAATGTTAAGCGGTAGCCCGTTCTAGACGTTAAGGACCTCTTTATGAGCTTCATTTCGCTAAGCCTCCCTAACCTCAGAGCGAGCTCTCTGGGGGGAACGTTAATACTGCCTTCAATAACGCTAAGAGGAACGTATTCATACCTTATGAGGAGCTTATCAAGTAGTAAGAGGATCTTCTTATCAATGTAATCGAGTTCTTTATATATCTCAGCGAGAAGCACTAACAATCACCTACTTCATTGTTCAGACACCGACCCCTCATCACTATAGAACGCTTCAGACCCGGTTTCACACATCACCAATAACTATACGTACTTAAGGTTATAAACGGTAACGATCTCAGCAGATCCTTAAAAAAGAGGGGCCTCGCCTTTTAATATCATGTCAGTTAACTTGGTTACGTTGTTTAGTTCATCATCTATTATGGACGCTACATCGCTCTTTATAGCATTTATCGGCGCCTGCTCCTCAGGAATTACTTTAGCTGAAGCTATTAGAGGGCTATCTATTGGATGACCTATCTGAGAAAGCAGCTCTACATATACCTCCTTCACTTTAGGTACGCTTTTATACACCCTCTCAGCCATCCTTAGAGCTAATACATTATAGAGCTTGCCTACGTGATTAACCGGGTTCTTCCCGGCAGTAGCCTCAAGGCTCATCGGCCTTAATGGAGTTATTAAACCATTAGCTCTATTGCCCCTACCCGTCATACCGTCATCACCATGCTCGGCCGACGTCCCCGTCACCGTTAGGTAAACTAGGCCCTTCTCAGGTTTATCTGCTGTATTAACATGGACCTCGACACTGTAGTTAGGAGCGATCTTAGTAGCCAGGTCTAGTATCCTATTACGAACCTCCTCCTTAACTGAAAGGTAGTGTTCAAGGTCGGGTATTAGGCCTGAGATCATAGCGACAGCTACCGTTAATTTAATGCCCTTACCGACCCTAAGGCCCATAACCTTAACGTCCTCGCCAACCTCCGGTAGGGAGCTCTTAAACTCCCTGGAGTTTAGCAACCTCTCTGTATTAAGAACTAGCCTCTCTAGCGTTGAGAGGGGGGCATACCCTATTCCGAAGCTCGTGTCATTAGCTAGCGGAACCCCTCTAGACCTTAACTCAAAAACCTTTACTAAGTCCGAGCTCCCGCTTCTAATCATGTAATCAACAACGATGTGTCTCTCCGGGTCTAGAAACCTGAAATTTCTCCTAACCCAGTCCTTAACAGCGTTCACGACTAGGGTACCTATAGGTACCCTATCAATGCTCTTCTCCTCCTTAATAACGTACTCAGTAGCCCTCCCTGAAACAATGACGTATATTGGGTGCAGGACAACGCCTCCACCGAACTCTGGCATGGCCTGTCCTCCAACAAGTAGCACCTTATCTACATTATGATGTAATATCATTCCGTACTTAGATAAATAGTATCTAGATAAGGCAAGGCTTGATACCTCGGAAGCGGAATCAGCAATAAAGTCTGGGTGCCCTAAACCCTTCCTCTCCACTAGCTCAATGTCCTGCTCCTCTATCGGCTTTAAATTCAGTATCTCGATCGATATGTTTCTAGACATAGCTTATTCCTAACAACTGATTATAAACCATTAATTTAAAGCTTTTATTAACATTGCTACCTAGAAGAGAGCTCTCTCCTAATGTAGCTCTAGGTAGTACCTACTCTTTCCTGTAATCTATAACGATGTAGAGAATCTGGCTTCCCCTTATTAGAACAGTTCCGTACTTAGCAATGGGTTCCTCGGTATCCTCCCTCAGCTCCTCACAGTCTATCATCACTAAATTCATGGTTGAATCAGTCATAACCAACTTACCGTAGTACGTATTCCCATTCTTAACCTTAACCAGGATATCCCTATTTATCGCTGACCTTAACGTCTTTAAGGGGCTTTCAATTCTCGAAGCCACCATACATACACCTTAAACAAATATATGTAAGGCAATTATATAAACTTTAAAGGTTTATAAACTATTGGAGAGAACTCCGGTGAATAAGCTATTTTAAATATTGAGTTCAGCAATAATAAGAGGGTGTAGCGATGGGTGAGGAAAGCAAAATAACGATCGGTAATAAGCCCTTAATCGACTACATAGTCTCATTGGCAATACTCTTCAACCAGGGTATAAGGAGGATTATAATTAGAGGTAGTGGTGATAAAATATCGAAGGCCATCGCGGTATATAACGCCCTTAAGGAGAGGATGGGGGATGCAGTAAAGTTAAACGATGTGAGGATAGGTAGTGAGAATAGGAGGGGTAGGATGGTCTCTTACATAGAGATAGTCGTAGAGAAGGTGTTGTAGAAGGTATCTTAAGATATCAGCTTGCAGCTTGCTGCAAGCTCTCTAACGCCCTACTGTACAGTAAGTAGTGCTTCACCCTAATGTTAACGACGTCAGCAAGTAGCAATACAAGGGCGTCCTCCCTCTTCAAAACGCCTTTCCTAACTAATGTAAGTAGTTCCTCTAACTCCCTTGTTGCTTTAGCTTCCGCTAAATCAGGAAAGCTACTCCTTATTAAGTTAACTACGTTCACCCCTAGCTTCGTAGGTATTAAGAACATCCTCTTTCTTGATAATATGATATAGCCATGCCTTAAGTTGTTCTCAATAGCTTTAGCGTAGGTGCTGGGCCTACCGATTCCCTCGCTCTTCATGAGCTTTATGACGTCTGCTGATGTGTATAGGCTGGTCTTAGAAGCCTTTACAACATTAACCTCAACAGGCTTAATTAAGGCCTCCGCACATGGTAGGTCAATACTGTATAGCTTAACAGGGTAGATGTACGTAAAGCCCTTCTCAACAACTTCCGTGGGCACCTCTAAGACTGACTTAACATCCCCTACACCCACTTCTATCACGCTATAAACAATTTCTGCGGGCTTCATCTGGCTTGATAAGAACCTTCTAAATATCATTTCATAAAGCCTCTTATGCCTCCACGTAATGTTCGAAAAACCTGTAAAGGATATGTCATCAATATCCACTACGGGCTTCGTCGGTCTAATGCATTCATGAACACCTTCAGAAGACCATGACCTAGGGGTGAACAAGTCATCAAGTCCTAGGCCGTGCAGGAAGTTTTTAGCGATCTCAATACCTACTGGAGAGACGTGCGTGCTATCCGTTCTATGATACGTTATAAGCCCTAATTCGAATAAATCCTGCGCTATCTTCATGATAGCACCTGGCCCTAACTTAAGGGCTCTGGACGCATCAGCTAGTAACGTATCCGTCGTGTAAGGTGGCTTAGGGGCTACCTTCCTCTTCACGGTTTTAAGAACCCGGATTTTTAAGCCGCTCCTTAACGCTGTATTAGCTATCTCTACAACTTTATCGTGGTCCTTCTCAAACAGCCTTGTCTTAAACCCCATAGGAAGTTTTATAATTACGTAATACCCCCTAGATGATAGGTAATCCTCGTATCTCTTAACAATCCAGTTAAGCACTGGTGTTTGAACTCTTCCACCACCTAGCCAATGCCTCTCAAAGTGAGTCTTCAATACATTGCTTAACTCAAACCCTATTAAGCGGTCGTCAACCCTTCTAATCACCTGCGAGTTAACCCTATTGATATCTATAGCTCTAGGCTTATTTAGAGCGCTTAGGAAGGCATTGCGTGTTACCTCATGAAACTCCACCCTTAGGAAGTTGCTGTTGTACGGTCTTAAAGCGAGGAACACATCGTACGCTATTTTCTCCCCTTCATCGTCGGGATCCGTGGCTAGTATGATCACGTCGGACTCAAGCGCAAGCTTCCTTAAAGCATTAACTACCTTCATCGAATCCCTAATTCTTTCAGAACCGCAGCGAGGGCATTTCCTCGATTCATCAGTGAACTGGTAACCGCAGTCCTTACAACGTTTTATTGAGGTGTAAACGGGTACCAGACCTCTCCTTAGCATGTTTACTCCATGAAGACCCCTACTCACCGTTAAATCGAAGAGATGGCCAAAAGTTGGCGCTAGAGTTGCTACGAGGACCTTACCGTTAGTAGCTATCACGGTCTCATATGCTATGTACTCGCCCATATACCTACGGCCAGGGCTTCCGAACATCTTAGCTATTGTTTTAGCCTTAGTAGGTGATTCAACTACTATTAGAGCTGAACTCACCTTATTTACTTCACTTAATGCTGCAGAGCCCTGCAGATTAGCAACGTTAATATTCCTGCTTTCCTTCTGCAGCCTCTTTATACGGTCTAAATCAATCTCTTCAAGCTTCTTTGGAGAGAACGACGTTACGTAGTTCTTCACCTTACCCATGAATATGTTAAGGAGGTCTTCGTCATCGTACAGGAGTATTGCAAGCCCTAAAGTCATCTTACCCATTAGGAGA
>NJEF01000086.1 GCA_002255065.1 Desulfurococcales archaeon ex4484_204
ACTCCCTGGACAGCTCTGAAAGGGGGTGGCCTAAGCACTTAATCCTAAAAGCCTTATACCACCCGAAGGGGGTCCTTACAACGTTTACACCCCTGCCCCTAAGAGCTTCCTCAAGCCCCTTAAGAACCTCAACAGCTTCGTGGGGTGGGGCTAGCTTCTTCGATAGATGGGCGTAGGGGTAAATAACAGCAACGTCAGCGTTAACCCTATTGTAGATATCGGCAATGTCGTTAGCGACTTCTTCGAGGAACGCCTTACCACCACTGGGATCCCCTGGCTCCACGGTTACGAACACTACTAAGGCATTGCTTAAGGAGGCCTCGCCTGGGAGGGTAGTTAGCTCTTCAGCACCCGCAACAGCCTTCTCCCTAACCTTGAACCAGAATTCCTCAGCATGGATTATGAGGGCTCTCACATAGCACACCTAACCTCTAAGTACGAGCAGGGCTATTTAATGATTGTTCCTAGATAGGGTTTAAGTGGGTGCAGGGAATACCTGACGTTTAAGCGATGTGTTAGGGCTAAGATAGCTAACTCTAGGTTACGGGTATTATAGGTATTTACTGGGGAATACCCTACACGGGCGGCAGGCCCTGATCATGAGAATCAAAAATTTAATAGCTTAATAGGGTCTTAGAGTTTGTAGGGTATGGTACGTAATGTCATCAGCTGAGATAAGGAAGATAAGGAGGGTGGAGGATTTAGGGTTAAGCACTTCCCTCATAAATAAGTTGAGGGAGGCTGGATATAGAACTCTTGAAGCCATTGCTGTAGCTAACGTTAATGAGTTAGCGAGCATAGTGGGTATCCCAACACCTACCGCTCAGAGGATAATAAATAAGGCTAGAGAGGCACTGGGTTTAAGGTTTATGACAGCCCTCGAGCTTAAGAAGGAGAGGCTCCATATAGGTAGGGTTACTACCAGCTCTAAGAAATTAGATGAACTCTTAGGTGGAGGCGTTGAGACAAGGACGATAACGGAGTTCTTCGGTGAGTACGGCACCGGGAAGACCCAGATATGCCACCAGCTATCGGTTAATGTCCAGCTACCTAAGGAGAAGGGGGGTTTAGAGGGTAGGGCCCTCTACATAGATGCTGAGGGCACGTTTAGGTGGGAGAGGATTGACGCCATGGCTAGGGCTGTAGGGCTCGACCCGGATAAGGTTATGGAGAACATCATATGGGCTAGGGCTATAAGTAGCGATCACCAAATGGCGATAGTTGAGGAGGCTATGGACCTCATACCTAAGGAGAACATAAGGCTGTTAGTAGTGGATTCTGTAACAGGTCACTTCAGGGCTGAGTACCCAGGTAGGGAGAACCTAGCCGTTAGGCAGCAGAAGCTCAACAGGCACCTACACCAGCTCGGCAGAATAGCCGAGATCTACGATGTCGCCGTAATTGTAACGAATCAGGTCATGGCTAGGCCTGACGTATTCTACGGTGACCCAACAACGGCTGTGGGAGGGCATATATTAGCTCATGCACCAGGAGTGAGGATTCAGTTAAGAAGAGGTAGGGGTAATAGGAGGATAGCAAGGATCGTTGACGCGCCGCACCTACCTGAAAGCGAGGCTGTATTCATAATAACCGATGAGGGAATTAGGGATATAGAGGAGTAGCGGGTAGGTCCTTGACTATATGGCTTAAGAGCGTTATAATCGCTTCAGTAGCGTCCACACTAACGTATGCCTCACTAAGGGATCTGAAGAATAGGGATATTCCGGAGGTTACGTGGCTACCATCCTTAGCTATCGCGGTAATACTGAACGTACTTCACGGAAACTACGACGTTATCCATACAGCTCTATCGCTCCTCCCTGCCGCATTACTATTCGCTATGGCGATCTTCAACATGATCGGCGGTGCTGACTTCCTAGCAGTACTTTTAATAGGTCTAGCACACCCCTTATTCGAAGCGTTACCAATATCCCTTCTCGCCTTACTGTACTCGCTGTTCATACCCTTAGCTCTCATGGCTTATTACGTTACCCTAAACAGCGTTAAGTACAGGAAGCAGATCCTCAGGATTAGGTGTATAAGGGGGAGGAGGTTCTACCTATACTTCCTAGGAAGGCCGATAAGTATAGGGGAATTTCTCAACTCTAAATTCATGTACCCATTAACTATACCCAGCGGTACAGGAGGGTTTATCTGTAGACCAACTTTTAGCATAGATGAGACCGAGGAGGCGGTTAAAGCGGAGATCATGGAGTTTATTGATAGGGGGGTAATAAGGCGTAATGATCTAATCTGGGTAACGCCAGCTATGCCACACGTAGCCTTTCTTTTAATAGGGTACGTGCTAGCTCTAATAACACCTCAGGACCTTATCCTCCAGGTCTTTAAGTTGATGACGTAAGGACATGTTTAAAACTCATAAGTAACTGGTTCACTAGGTGGGAGAGTGTTTAAGGGCATCCTGTGGTCTCCTTGGAGGATGAAGTACATACTAAGTGGCGGTGGTGCTAAATGCATCTTCTGTGAGGCTGTAGAGGGTGATGATAGGAAGCACTGGGTTATTGCTAGGTCTAAACACTCCATAGCAGTGCTTAACATATTCCCGTACAACACGGCCCACGTTATGGTAGCTCCTAAGAGGCACATACCTAGACCTGACCTACTTAGCAGGGATGAAGTACTGGATTTACATAGCTTAGTGATCCTAGTTATTAAAGCTATTGATAGGGAGTATAAGCCACACGGCTACAACGTAGGTATGAATATAGGTAAGGTGGCAGGTGCTGGCATAGAGTCCCACCTCCACATTCATATAGTTCCTAGATGGCTTGGAGACACCAACTACATGCCGGTAATAGGGCTAACTAAGGTGATGCCTGAAGACTTAACGCAGACCTATGAAAGAATTAGAAGATCACTGGAGAGTGTAACTAACACCTAGCAGTTACCTGTTTAAGGATAGCTTATCATTGCATCACTTCTGCACAATCCCCCACTCCATAGTGGTGCTTACGGGATTACGTAGTGACTAGCTCATAGAGTTTTAAAGAGGTAGTTGAATGTAAGTTTAATACTTAAACCCTAGAATTACTCTTGGGGGTGTTTAAGATTAAGGATGTAGTAACAGATCTTACCGGTAAGGACTTAATAACCACGCAAGAGTGGAGCGTGGATGAGATTAGGCTGGCACTGGAGCTAGCTAGGGACATTAAGAAGAGGTACATATTCTACGGCGTTAACGGTATCCCTAAGCTCCTTGAGAGGAAGACGTTTTTCATGCTGTTCTTCGCGCCATCAACCAGGACTAGGTCAGCATTTGAGGCTGCAATGACCCTTCTAGGGGGTCACGCGCAGTATCTTGAGCCTAGAATGACTAGGGCCGGCGAGGGTGAGGCCCTCAAGGATATAGCTAAGATGTATGAGAGGTACGGTCACGGCCTCGGTATAAGGATCCTCGATAAGGCTATAGACTACGTGTATGGGAGGGGTAACGTAGTGATTAGGGAGACGGCTAAGTGGGCTAAGGTACCGGTAATTAACATGGCCGACGACATGTTCCACCCAACTCAGGGCCTTGCGGACTACCTAACGTTTGAGGAGGCCTTCCCCAAGCCTAGGGGTAAGAAGTACGTGATCATGTGGGCATACTCCCCAGAGATTAGGGGTTGGTGCAGCATACAGGAGGACCTCCTAATCTTTACTAAAGCAACTGGTGCGTCCCTAGAGTTCAGCAACGACTTCAAGGCAGCTGTTGAAGGTGCTCACGCGGTGTTCCCAAGAAATTGGGCGTCACCCAAGCTGGTCCAGGTAGGGTACAGCAAGTTTGCTGAGGAGGAGAGGAGGTTGTACGAGAAGTTTAGGGACTGGAGGGTGAGTAGGGAGTTATTTGACAGAATGGATAAGAGTGCCGTCCTAATGCACGTAATGCCCATCTTCAGGGGCTATGAAGCGGATGAGGACGTCATCGATAGTCCTAGATCGCTCCTCTACGAGCAGGCTGAGAACGGTCTCTATACTAAAGCGGCAGTTCTAGCATTGACTATGGCAGGCATGAAGTAAGAATTTACACATATAAGTTAAGAAGTAGTTTTTAATTAATGCACGCTTGCTATTAAGACTTTACCCATCGCAATTATAACAAGTTTTTAATCACTCCTAGTAAACACGATCCGAGGAATCCATTATGGGTAAGCCATGGTATGTTGGGTATTTTGAAGGTAAGAGCTGGCTTATGAATGTAGCCTTCACGCAGGACGACATAAGGAAGGTGATCGACGCGGCAAAGGACCTTAAGTATAAGTTTAAGGCTAAGGTACCAACCCCCTACCTAGTAGGTAAGACCCTGTTCATGCTGTTCTACAACAGGTCCTTAAGGACCAGGAATAGCTTTGAAGCAGGCATGTTTCAGTTGGGAGGCCACGCGCACTTTCTAAGCCCTCAGGACGTCTACACACCAACGCTTCCAGAGGATATGATCCCCTACAAGACTGAGGCGATAAGCGACGTAGCGAGGGTTCTGAGCAGGTACGGGGATGCTATCGCTATAAGGATTTACGGTGATGCTGCTAAGTGGATCATAGGTAGGGGTCATAGGGTTGTTGAGGAGTTTGCTAAGTGGTCCGCGATCCCCGTCCTTAACATGGAGGACGACCTCTACCACCCATTCCAGGCGTTAGCTGACATAATGGCGGTGCTGGAGGTCATACCCAATATTAAGGGGAAGAAGTTCGTAGTATCCTACGCGTACTCAGGCGGTCTTAAACCCCTAGCGGTACCCCAGAGCGTAGCAGCTATAGCTGCGATGTTCGGCGCTGAGGTGGTGATAGCCCACCCACCCGGCTTCGAGTTCGTCGACGACATCATGAACAAGATAAGGGAGCTCTCGGATACCTACGGTGGAAGCGTTACCGTAACACACAATATGAAGGAGGCGTTTGAGGGTGCAGCGGTCGTATATCCGAAGGCGTGGAGCCCTAAGGGCTTCTTCCCGCCGTATAGCTCAGCAGTTAATAAGGACGGGGCTAAGGAGTACCAGAACAAGTTTAAGGACTGGATAGTAACTATGGAGCTGCTTGAAGCATCTGGTAAGCCCTACTACATGCACTGCGGCCCCGCCGATAGGGGGCAGGAGGTCACCGATGAAGTCCTGGATAAGTACGAGAAGTCCCTGTACTTCAATGAAGCTGAGAATAGGCTCCACGTCCAGAAGGCCGTTATGGCAATGGTTATGGGGAGTAAATACGAGTAATTTTTTAGAACCTTAACCACACTTAAAAGAACATTACCCCGTTAATTAAGACTTAAAAAACCGTTATGCACAACCAATAGTAGGTATGAAATATTTAAAATATGGTGGGTGTAATGGGCGAGAGGGATGAGAAGTACCTCCTCATAGCTTTAGGAGGTAACGCTTTCCAAACTAAGGGTGAGGTCGGCACCCCGGAGAACTACTGGAGGAACGCTTACAGAGCTGCGGAGACCATAGTTCGAATAGTTAAGGAGGGTTACAGGGTCGCTATTACACACGGCAACGGTCCCCAGGTAGGAGTTATTATGGAGTGGATGGAGAGGTCTAAGGACGTTATACCTCCCATGTCCATGGATATCGCTGGGGCAATGACCCAGGGGTGGCTGGGTTACCTGCTAATGCAGTCTATACACAACATCTTAATTAAGTACGGAATCAAGGACAGCGTTAAGGGTGTTGTAGCGATAGTTAACCAGGTCCTTGTAAGTAAGGAGGACCCTGCGTGGCGGAACCCAACTAAGTACGTTGGCAGCTACTTCGCCGAGGAGGAGGCTAAGAAGCTAGCTAAGGAGAAGGGGTGGACGTTTAAGCCCGACCCCAGAGGTGGGTGGAGGAGGGTAGTGCCGTCCCCCGACCCTAAGGAGAATGTAGAGGTTGAGGCTGTGAAGAAGCTGCTCAATGAGGGCTGGATCGTGGTAGCCTCAGGCGGGGGTGGTATCCCGGTAATTAGGAATAGCGACGGGTCCCTGCAAGGCGTTGAGGCAGTTATAGATAAGGACCTAGCTGGCGAGGTCCTAGCAACCGCTCTAGAAGTCGGTACTTTTGTAGTACTAACAGACGTGGATGGAGCATACATAGACTTCGGTAAGCCCACTCAGAGGAAGATAGATGTAATGACAGCATCTGAGGCGGAGAAGTACTACAAGCAGGGCCACTTTAAACCAGGCGCCATGGGCCCGAAGGTCTTAGCAAGCATTAGGTTTGTTAGGCGTGGCGGGAAGAAGGCGATAATAGGTCACCTATATAAGGGCTACGAAGTAATTAAGGGACTCTCAGGAACTATGATAGTCCCGGACTGAAACCACATCTTTTTAATGAACTCCCTTCCATTTTCTTAGCTAGTGTTCTCCTTGGTTAACGTTTTTCCTATTGTGGGTAGACAGCGTTAATACCGTTTAATTAATGAACACTTAAATAATAATTGCTACATACGGACTTGGGAAGAATATGCGTGAAAAGGTGGATATTCTAATAAATCAAGCCTTAATAGTTACCATGAATAGGGATAGAGCAGTTATACCAAGAGGTTACGTAGCTGTAAGGGAAGGTAAGATAGTTGATGTCGGCACAGGAGATGGGTTAAGTAAGTATGTTTCTGAGGAGGTTGTTGAGGGTGGTGGCACTATAGTGACACCGGGCTTTATATGCGCCCACACCCACCTCTACGGCATACTGCTGAGGGCATCGGTATGGTTTGGGGTCATCGAGCCTCCAACGGACTTCCAGCAGAATCTCCAGAGGATCTGGTGGGCTGTTGATGAGGCAATGAATTATGAGGATGCCTACGCTAGCGCTTTAATGGGTGCTGCGGAGTTCGCTAGAACGGGCACCACGATGTTTAAGGACACGTTCTCAGGGCCTAACGCTATCGATGGCGTGCTAGACCGTATAAAGAAGGGTGTGGATGAGGTAGGTATTAAGGGCTTCATAGCGTTTGAAGCGACCGAGAGGAGGAGTAGGGATGAAGGGTTAAGGGGTTTGAGGGAGAACGAGAGATTCATAAGTAGGTACAACAGCGACCCTGACGAGCTCGTTAAGGGGGTCTTCTCGCTGCACGCATCGTTCACCGTTACCGACGACCTCATGGTTAAAACCAAAGAGCTGGCCGATAAGTATGGCGCAAGGTACACGATGCACGTTGAGGAAGGCCTTATAGACGTATACCACAACATTGAGAGGTACGGTAAGAGACCGTTTGAGAGATTTAGGGATGTAGGGTTCCTCTCCCCGAACTTCATAGCAGTCCACGTTGTTCAAGCGATAGATGACGAGCTCGAACTCATTAAACAGCACGACGTTAAGGTAGCTCACAACCCTATGAGTAACATGCTTAACGCTGTAGGCGTCCCACCGGTGCCGAAGCTGATAGGTATGGGGGTCACCGTGGGCTTAGGAAACGACGGCTACATATTCGACGTCTTCGAGAACATGAGGTCTGCATACCTACTACATAAAGTACACCTCAAGGACCCCAGGGCTATGCCGCCGCTTAAGGTTGTAGAGATGGCGACAATAGATGCTGCTAAGGTGTTGGGTGTTGATGGCCATACAGGATCCATCGAAGTTGGGAAGGACGCGGATATAACTATAATAAGGCCTGAGTACGTACCCACACTCGTAAATGAGGAGACGGTGTACGGACACCTAGTTAACACGTTTAACGGGAGGGATGTATGGGGCGTTCTTGTTAGGGGTAGGTGGGTGACTAAGGAGAGAAGGCTTGTTAACGTGGATATGGGGAAGGTCATGGAGTACGTCCACGGCGTTGCGGAGAGGTTGTGGGATAGGATGCTTAAAATGGAGCCTAAATATAAAGTTGAGTACCTTAAGTTATAATGTCGGTGACCCGGTATGGTGGTGGATTTAACCGTTGAGATCGCCGGCCTTAAATTCCGTAATCCCATACTGAACTCCGCCTGCCCTATATCGAGAGACGGGCCAGCGATGGAGAGGCTTGCTGAGAACGGTATCGGCGGCCTAGTGAGCAAAACCATTAGCGTCGTAGCAGCTAAGGTTCCAAGACCCCATATGGGGGTTATTAATAGGGGGTACATATCGCTCCTAGTCCCTCAGTATAGGGATGGTAAGTTAGTGACTAGGTTGACGCGCGTACGCGGCGCTATATACGGCTTCCTAAACGCCGAGCTGTGGAGTGACCTACCCCCTGAGAGGTGGTTTGAGAGGGAGTTGCCGTACGCGAGGAGGGTAGCTGATAGGCACGGGATACCCCTCATAGCTAGCCTCGGGTATAAGGCCCACGAACTTAGGGATTTAGGCCCTAAGGCCGTTAAAGCTGGTGCTCACGCCGTAGAGTTCTCAACGCATTACCTAGGCTACGACTACAAGCCGGTTATCGAGTCGGCTAAGGCCCTTAAGGAGGTTGTTGACGTACCGGTGTTCCCTAAGTTAAGCCCCCACATAATGGGGCTGCATGAAATGGTTAAGGAGCTTGAGGCGGTAGGTGTTGACGGTATCGTAGCTATAAACACGTTAGGGCCTACCCTACACATAGACGTGGAGACTGGCAGGCCGTTAATGGGTGGTCCCAACGGCCATGGATGGCTCTCGGGGCCAGCTCTTAAGCCGCTAGGTGTTGCAATAGTTGCTGAAATAGCTAAGGTGACTAAGCTACCAGTAATAGGTGTTGGAGGTATTAGCGAGCCCGAGGACGTGGTAGAGTACGTAATGGTTGGG
>NJEF01000087.1 GCA_002255065.1 Desulfurococcales archaeon ex4484_204
CATACAGAAATTTAAAACAGTTAATACCTTAAATGCTAGATAGAAATCCCGTTAAGGAACGAGGTATCCAGGCACTAATTGCAGACTTAAAAACAGTAATTAAAGGCTAAACTAACTACATCAAAAATAATTATAGAACACCAAAATATAGCTTAAGCATAAGGCTACGCGGGTTAATAAAGGTAAACACCTAATAAGACTTAATAAACTTAGTCTAAACATAGGTATGAGAGCAGGTGCCGCGGTAGCTCAGCCCGGTAGAGCGCCGCCCTGGTAAGGCGGAGGTCCCGGGTTCAAACCCCGGCCGCGGCTCCACACCTCCTCCAGGTTTTCCATCAAGTTATTGGCGATGTTTGGGGCTAGGCGCCAGGTCCTTAGTCCTCAGCCTTCCGCTAACAGCTATTTGTGCCTTGAGAGCTTGATAAGCTCTAACTATCTCTTCTAGTGGTCCGATATGCTTCTCCTCGGCTTACCGCTAACTCTGACGTATACGTACACATACAACTTGCCCTTAACACGCTTAACCATAAGTCCTAGAGTGTTATCCCTACACAGATAACTCTAAGGGCATATTTACTTAACCTCGACCTGCGAGTTATCGCACAGTCCATTAAATGCTTGAAGCATTAATTCAAAAACACTTCCCTTCGAATGCTTAATTTAAGATTTCGATTTATTCGGTCTGCAACCTAAGAGTAACTTGATTTTACTAAACAACAGCATAGCAAACCTAGAGAGATATTAGGACATCATTGTGTAGTTACGCTTATATTTTATGCTCTTCGATACATATAAATATGGGCCTCGATAAAGGGGTTTCCTGTTTTGTTAATAGGTTTATTGCTCCCACCGTAAGCATAGTTATTTATTAGCTGCTTTATTCTCTCGGTCTCATGGAACAAGTCTTGAGAAAAGTAGGTTATAATCCATGGCTTTCAGTTGCGGTTGTAGTAGCTATCTTAACAATACTCACTATTGTAGTGGATCTATGCTCAGCGCTAAGGAACCCTGTATGCACCTTCATTTCAGTTGTCGGCACGTGGGTTATGGTAGCTATACTTTGGACATGCAGACTATACGATTTGGTCTCCATAACCTTACCAGACGTTCTGATGTCGACTTTCACATCAACATTAGCAATAATGTTCTCAAGCTATGCGAAGCATGGTAATGAACACCACCAGATGGTAAAGCAGTACCATTAAGTATAGCCTGCTAAGTTATAAGTTACTTGAACCCTATTTCTCATAGATTATTAACTTCTAGCTACTGCTCTCCTGCGTGAAGGGCAACTAGCGTGTACCTACTAATGCTTAGGGGAACATCCAAGTGCTTTATTAAAAATTATGTTTAGGTTTTAAAGGTCGTTACAAAACACCCGCATCGTCCTCTAACTCGTCCCCTAATGGCTGTATGAGCCCACTTATAGCCATTGCAACTATGGCTGCAGCTATTGTGAGCTTAACTATGGGCCTTACCTCCCTAGCGAGCTCTAAAGCCTTAATCACGCTTACTAAAATATCGGCCTTCATTTTTAATACCCTAGATAAAGGGTTTAATTAATACAATGAAAATTCCCGTCTAATAAAGAAAGCTGGGTAATGCGATAAGTAAATAACTTTATTTAGCATATTAGAGAGTTTACTGAAGGAGGTATGTCACCCATACTTAGCGGTATAGATGTGGGTGTGATAGAGGAGCTTTACGGTATTAGATGTGTTGGGAGGCTTGCAATAGCTAAGGAGCTAGCTAGTAAACTTAACATAACAGTGAGAACTGCTCTACGTAAGCTTCAAATAGTTAACAATTTAAGTAAAGTGAAGTTTAGGTTAACTATAGAGTACTCTCTATCAACCCTAGGGCTTAAGAGAATGTTAATTCTCTCTAACTCCGATGAGATCTTACGTAGCAGTACACCAATTGAGGAAAAAAGGCCCTTATTTATTCGTTCGTACTTCTACCTAGTTCCTAGAGGGGCAGGAATAGTTCTCCACGTACCAGTGTATAGTAAGGCATCCCACTACATGTGCAAAGACTGCACGGTGTTTGAATTCCATGAAATCATGAGGAACACTACCTCGCTAAGCACCTATGGGGTGGGCTCGGTATCTGACTTCCACATACCCATATCTGAGAAGTCGTTTAAACTATTGAGAAACTCCCTATTCTCCCACATAGAGGAGAGTTGTGAGAGCACTTCCTTACTACCTAGCTTAAAGGTTAGGTATGACTGGATGGATGTCGCTATAATTAAGGAGGCAGAGAAGGACCCCCTCGCTAAGCTGAGCAATATAGCTCATCAAGTAGGGATTCCTGTAGCTAAGGTTAGGAGGCATGCATACGCTCACATACCCTTCATAATTAGGGGGATCAGGATAAGGTACTTACCGATTTATAAGTACTACGACAGCATCATACTGGTGTTCCTAAAGGCTAAGAGCACCTCATGTAACATAGGGCTAGGTGGGGCGTTAATGAAGCACCCACTTTTCCCTATGTATGGGGTAAACATGAAGGAGAATACCGCAATTGCTCAAGCGCTAGTCCCGTTCCATACGAGCCGTAAGGTGATAGGGCTCTTCGAGGAGCTAGAGAAGGAGCTCGGCGTTATTAAGGTCGTAGATGTGAAGCTAGCAACACATGGGAGGACATACACGTTACCGTACGTTAAGTGGCAGGAGTACATACCTAAGAGGACGTGGGGAATACCCCGCCTAGGTAGGCGTGAGGGTAACGACGGCTTCGACGCTATGTAGGTAGCGCTAGAACGCTACTGCCAACCTATTCCCCTTCCAGAATATAATGGGTGTAGTTCCGTAAGCAACCAGCGGTAGCCCAGCAACCATACCACCTAGTGTCAGCGGCAGGGCTATAACAGCGGATGCTAACGCGAAGAGGGCCCACCTCCTTACACTACTAACCCTCTTCGATACGAGCATTAACACACTGCTAGCAACTATTAATGCACCGCTGATAATGCCCATTAGATGACTTAACACCCCAAGATTAGTTAAGAAGCTATAGAGCACGCTGTTTGATATCACTGCTGGTCGAGCCCATACGTTGAGTATGGCTACTGATGCAACGTAAAGCATCCCCCCAAGAAACGTTAACAGCGATGAATACAGTCTAATACCCTCCATGATCGTTACCGAAAGAGTTCTAGCCCTGTAATACCCTTTAAAGCTGGACCTACTCATGAACGGTAATATTGCAGTATAGCTAATACTCCCATGTTTACAACATAGTTAAGCCCCAAACCCTAAGCTACTTAGGGTGTAGAGGTATGCTGTCAGCTAGTGGTGAGTCCGCGTGGATGTTAGACTTAGTCATCATGCTATCCCTAGCTAAACTATCAGAGGTTTTAGCTGTTAAGGCAGGCCTCCCCAGGGTTTTAGGTTATATATTAGCTGGCATAGCGCTATCAGCTGCTGGCTTCAGGGTTGGGAGCGTTAGCTACGCGTTCGCCACCTTAGGTATAATCCTCATGCTGTTCTACGTAGGTCTTGGGGAGACAGCTAGCGAGTTCCTTAGAGGGCTAAGGACCGCTGGCCTCATAGCCGTAGGCGGCGTACTTGGAGCTATTGCCTCAGGCTTCGCTGTTTCCTACATCGCTGGCCTAGGCGTTAAGGAGGCTATAGCGTTAGGTGTTTCTTACTCAGCTACGTCAGTAAGTCTAACTGTCAAGACCTTAGAGGAGCTAGGGCGCTTAGGAAGTAGGGAGGGTAGAGCTATAATAGGTGCTGCCGTCGTCGACGACGTTATAGGGCTGGCTCTAGTAGGCACTATGGTCGGGGTCATTAAGGGGGCTGTTGATATTGCTACAATAACTAGTAGCACGGTAATAGCGTTTACGTTCTGGTTCGCTGTCGCCATAAGCTTTGAGTACGTCTCGAAACCCCTCCTAAGGCTCGCATCCCTGGACATCGAGGAAGGGGTTCTTGCAGCAACATTCATCATTCTATTGCTACTATCATACATAGCGTCCTTCGTGAAGCTCAGCGCTATACTCCTAGCATACGCCTTAGGACTCGGGCTTTCAAGCCATAGGTACTTAAGCAGGCGTATTTCAAGTAAGGTGTACCCGTTGGTTGCCATACTCACACCTCTGTTCTTTGTCTATGCAGGCACGTTAGTTAATATCCAGAGGGTTTTCAGTATGGAGTTCCTAGCTAAGGGCTACACCATCATAGCACTAGTGCTGTTCTTCGGTTTCGTATCTAAGGTAGCTGGTTGCTACAGTATGGCTAGGGTAATAGGCTTTAACAACCTTGAGTCGCTAGTGATAGGTTTCGGGATGGTGCCGCGTGCCGAGGTAATGCTGGTTACTGCAGCTATAGCACTAGAACTCGGCGCTCTATCAAACACTACATACACGTCACTACTGGTGTTCCTAGTAGTTAGCTCTGTTGTTACGCCACCTATAATAAAGGCTATATACTCGAAGTTCAGGGCATGACGAGGCCCTCATTATGAGGATGGTGGCCCTACATATTTAAGCCTTCTTACATAAACCCCTCATATGGGTGATGGGAGAACGGCTGAGAGGGTAGGGAATGGTAATGAGGTCGTTGAAACCTCAACGGGGAAGAGGGGGGTTTCTAAGGCCTTCGAGGTTCTGACCACGCTGTTAAAAAAGTTCAACCTTAAGGTTTGGAGGGGGAAGTTAGTAAGGGATATTAACGGGGTTGAACACGTTATTGACCTACTTGCTGAGGGTGAGCTCATCCCAGGTATTCGGTTAAGGCTTGCATTCATAACCCATCCAGGAAGAATTAGGGTTAACGATATCGAGTGGTACGCTGCTAAGAAGGTCCTGCTCCCCTCTATAGATAAGTTCGTGGTAATAGCAGCTAAAGGTGTTGATGTTGAGGCGTTGGAGCTGGGTAGTAAGTTGGGCATTAGTATAATTCGCTACCCCGAGTTCGAGAGGGTTGCCCCCCTACTAGCAGGTCCTGCTAGTAGGTACTTTAGCAAAGTCTTCATTAAGCCTAAGGCTAGGTGTGAGGATGTAGTTGCTAAGTCCTTGAAGTTTGAGAAGCCGGGCATCTTCTCTAAGAGGAGGTGTAGGTTAGACGGCTTTACACTAGCCTT
>NJEF01000088.1 GCA_002255065.1 Desulfurococcales archaeon ex4484_204
GGACTATTACGGGCAATGACCTATGGAAGTAGTTACTGTACATTAGTGGACTTCTGGGAAGGGGGAAGCACGTTATATGGTTGGAGCCTTAACGGACGATGCATCGATAGGTTCCCGGTGTTTATCAGTAGCCCCGACTGTTTGGAGGTACTTAAGGGTAAACCCCTCCAGCTTAGATTCGATGTAGAGTTCCAGGGGTCCGTTAAGGGATACCTAGAGAAGGTTAACGATAGGTATCAGAGGAGCTGGATTAAGGACCTTGAGAAGAGGATGTATACTTCCCAAAACGGTTTCTGCAGCGTTTTTAGGGAGCTACAGAAGGGGGTTAAAGCTAGGAGGGTTTATGGTGAGGTAAGCAGTGTATACGTGGATAAGAAGTTAGTGTATGTAAGCTGGCTTGGAGCTATAGGGTATAGGAGCCTCGTTAATACCCTCCCTCTCAACTACTTCTTAAGCAAGGCCAGGCTTACAGAGTTTAAAGGGGGTGAGGCCTTCAAGGACTACTTATCTAAGGCTACCTTTAGCTATAAATCCCTTTACGTCCAAATGATGGTTATGGAAGGCGGTAAGCTAAGCGAAGCTAAGGTTTACAACATCGGGAAGAAGGGCTTCTACCTAGCTACGGTAGTTCTCTTACCGGGCTGGAAGGTCTATCCATGGTTAGGCAACAAGCTAGTTATCTACGCTATAGCACCTCTTGACCTGGGCTCCTTAAGGGCCGAGATAAGTAATAGATTGCTCGTTGAGGTAAAGAGAGTAGGTATCAATATCAAAAATGTGTTAGTATTTAGGGAGTATTTTGAGAGGTATGGGGTGCTGGGAAGCGAGGACTTAAGCTATGTAGAGGAGAGGTTAAGGGAGTACGGTATCACCTTAAGTGGGAGGTTAGGTACATGGAAGGAGAAGAGCGTGTGCGAAATCGTTAATGAATTTAAGCCATACCTAAGAAGCAACGGTAGCACTACCAAAGCTTAAGTCATCACCATGAATAATGGCTCCCAAAGCTAGGTTATCCTCCTCCTCAACCCCCATGGTAATTGCGGAGAGTATCATATCAATTAATTCCTTCTCGCTAGGCTTCCTCTTAACGAGGAACTCTATGCCGTTCACGATTAAAGCCACATTACCCTTAGGGTTGAAGTAGGGTATGATGAAGACCTTAATATCGTACTCGCGGAACAGTGTCTGAGCGACCTTCCACGACTCCTTAAGTACCTCCTCACCTAGGTCAGAACCGTTTATAACCACCAAGATGTTAACGGACATTAAACCCCTACGTAGTCCTCAGAGAAGGACTTATTTTTAAGCAGGACCCCAAATTATTACGGAGAAGCTATGTGGTTTACATTTCTGTACGGACCGCTAGGACCTAATGTAAGGATGAAGAAGAAGTTCATAGTTAGTATCAACGAGGACCTAGATAGAATTAAGGCCTTTACGGGTGCCGAAATAAGCCTTGAGATTAAGAATCCCTTAAACACTTTAGAACTCATGGAGCTCATAGAGACCGATCCCGATGTAGCAGATTTAGTAAGGTCAGGGGCAAGGAGGTTTCTCATAGCTAAAATAATTTAAGAATACTAGTTAATTAAATCTAAACTTAATAGGTCCTAAACTACTTAGGGAAGGGTGGTTAGTATGGATAGAAGGAAGAGGAGGACCATTTTCGATATATTCAATGAGTTATTTAGAGAAATAGAAGGGGAGTTCCAGGAGTTTGTAAGGGAGGCCGAGAGGCTTAGAAGGTACGGCGGGGAGGAGATAGGAGAGTTAAGGGAGTTTAGAAGGCCTTTCGTATACGGTTTTAGAATAACTATAGGCCCTGATGGCCTCCCCAAGATTGAGGAGTTCGGTAATGTAAGGAGGAGAGAAGGGCCCAAACCAATTATTTCAGAGGAGAGAGAGCCATTAGTTGATGTGTTAGACGAGGGCAATAAGGTTAGGATAATCGCGGAGATGCCCGGAGTAGAGAAGGATAATATCCAGATAAAAGCTAGCAATGGGAAGCTCATAATAAGGGCGAGCAATCATAATAGGAGGTATTATAAGGAGGTGAACCTACCTGCTGAGGTAGATATTAAGACAGCTAAAGCCTCATATAGAAACGGCGTTCTCGAGGTAACGATTACCAAGTCTAGGAAGGAGGGTAGCGAGTTCGAGATTAAGGTCGAGTAGCTAGTACAGAGGTTCCTCCTTCACCTCTATTTTTTCACCTTTAATATCACTCCTGCCTAGGGGGTCCTCAATAATAAGTGTAAACGCTATCTCACCTTTAATGGCTCTCTTAATCTCTAAGACCCTCTTAAAGCACGGACTATCCTCGTTAAAACACTCAGACGGGATATTATCAAGAACCCTCTCCAGAACTCCCTCAATTGTTGTGATGTAGCCCGATGCCGCTGGACCGGGTTTAACCTCTATGCCTAGCTCAGGAATGAATATACGTGCTGATGAGGCCTTAACCACCAAAGCGTTGAGATCGCTCTCCTTTACTACTTTAGCTACGATCCTCTTAGGTGCTCCGAAGTTAATTATTGAAACGTCAGACCTTCTGTAGCCGCAGTTACTACACAGGCCTACCTCAAGTAGGATGTCGCCGAAGTATGGTGTCTTATATATAAAGAAGCTTACCTTAAATGAGTCCTTACCACAGTTAATGCACCTCGTTACCTCCTCCCCTAGGAGGTGGACCTTCATCTCCAGACCTATGAATAAATTAACCCCTAGGGGTTAATTAAGATGAGTAGGCATGGGCATTCCCGACATAGCTGAAGCGCTAATGAGCATATTCAACATGTATACATCGATATTCCTGTTAAGCCTAGCATCAAACTCCATACCATTCGTGAGTATCCCGTACCTAGGGGTAGTTGCAGGGTATAGCATCATATATCGTGACCTCCCCAGTAGGGTCTCAATAATTCTCCTCTCGGCCCTAGGCGCCTCGCTGGGTAAGGTACTCATATACTTCATAGGGAGGGCGTTTAGGGTTAAGCTAGGTGATGTAAGTAAGAGCAACGTAGAGCTCTTTAAGAAGGTAGCCAGGAAGTCCCTATTTTTTGCAGTACTGGTATTCGCTGCAACACCGCTGCCTGACGATGTAATTTACATCCCTATAGGGATAATGAAGTACCCCTTAACCCACTACTTTACAGCAGTCCTAATAGGCAAGACAGTTCTTACATCAATTGTAGCGCTCTACGCCTCCTGGATGGCTTACATAGCTGAGGTTAACTTACTCGTCATACCAGCACTTGTAGCGGTAACATTCCTTCTTAGCTACTTAGTCGTAAGGATAAACTGGGCAAGCGTCATAAACGCATTCTACGATAAAGGGTTAAGGGGTTCTATAAAGGTATTTACTGCCGAGGTAAGTAGGGTATTAACACCTGCGGCTAGAAAGCCTAAAACAGCTCCTTAAGCCCGGGGACAGGTCGTTAATAAACTGTGCAACTTCGCTGAAAGCCCTATTGATATCGCTAGAACTTAGCCTAGCTAATCTACCATTAAGAAGTACTGGCTTACCTCCTACAAATACATCAACCGCCTCGAAAGCACCCCATACTAGCGTAGCTAAGGGCTCTATTAAATCCTTAGCACAGCTACGACACCGCCACACAACTATGTCTGCCCTCTCTCCAACCCTTACCTCCCCACTACCTAAGTTAAGGGCTCGGTAACCTGCAGTAGCCATATTCCATAGATCCTCCACGTCCATGCGCTCCTGTAACTGAGCATACTGCATGCAGTATGAGGCCCTGATGTCGTCGATGATCCTATACGTTGGAGCTACATCTATAGCTAGCCCTACATTAATATCACTACCAGACATCTCCAGCACGTTAGCAACGCCATCGTTTAGGAGGACGTTAGCCCTTGGTGGGTGAGCTACATAGATGTTCTCCCTAGCCAACAGCGGGTATGCGTCGAATAGCCATATCGCGTGAGCTACTATCGCATTAACCTTAGCTAAACCCACAGACTTAACGAACTCTCCTAAGGTGATCCCGTAGTTCCTAACCAGGCTGTAGTGGTCCTCGGGAACCTCTCCTAGGTGAGTGTGTATCCCTATACCGTACTCCATAGCTAGCTCCACAACGAACCTAAACTCACCTGGCTTGAGAAGCCTGGGTGTGCAGGGTCCTAACCTAACACTTATTAACTCCTCATCCTTGAAGACCCTCAGTAGGTCTAGGTTACTCTCAAGGAGCTGGCGGAAGTTAAAGCCGTTACTACTTAATAGCGCTACGCTGAGATCCCCCCTAACACCTACGTCCTTAAAGGCCCTTCCAATAATGTCTTCGTTGAAATGCATGTCCGCAACCAGCGTAACACCTCCCATAACAAGCTCCCTTAACGCTAGTATAGCTGAGTAATAGCTTACCTTAGGGTTTTCGAAAAGTGCCCTCTCCCAAGGCCATGCACACCTCCTAGCCCACTCGTCGAGCTCTAAGCCGTTGAGAAGGGAGTACCTAATTGGATATAGGCCTAGGTGTGTGTGGAGGGAGGATAGACCGTGAGAGACTATAGTGACTCCCTCATCACCGCCTTCACCGCGCTCAAAGATCTCGACGATCCTTTCATTAAACCTAACACATGCATTTCTAATCACCTTTCTAGGCGATAATACAAGGTAATCACCGCACACTACATGGGTCAATGGAGAGTCCTCAGTTTATATATTGAGACAACAACATATATGTTAGCTTGAGGTAACGCATTGCTAATCCCTATATAGGCAGGCTCGAAGTACTTCATCTCAGGTCTTGGCAGGATAGGCGGGTTCTGGGGGTTAGCGTATGGAAACGCTACCCTATATCCCATCCTACCCCACACCTCATAAGCGGTATTTAACAGTATCTTAAATAAGGTGGCGTTTCGAAGGCTGGGATCGGTCCAGTCAGGCAGTACGTAGGCGAAGCGGCCTCCCTGCGGAGAATAAATCTTTGTCGGAGGCTTCCTCCCAGCTATTCTATAGATAGCGGCTATACCTTTAGCGGCATCAGCGCCGAGCTGTATGGGACTCCTTAAGCCAAGAGCTAGTGGACCTGGGTAAACCATGGCATTACGCATATCAACCAGATAGAACTCGT
>NJEF01000089.1 GCA_002255065.1 Desulfurococcales archaeon ex4484_204
TCTCCAGCATCCTCCTCACGGTCCCCACGGTGTTCAGGCCTAGGGCTTCATCGATCGTGAACCACCCCGCCTCCAGGACCTCGCTCGAAGGCCTTAAAACCGTGCTTAACGGCTTAACTAAGAGGTCCACGATCACGTAGTGGTACTTAACGCGGCCCCCACGATCCCTCTCAATGATCTCATCAACCCACACAACACCCTCAACAACCCCGTCAACACCCACCTCCTCCCTCAACTCCCTCAGCACCGCGTCCTCAAGGCTCTCACCAACCTCCTGAACACCGCCCGGCACCGCCCAGTACCCCTTATAGGGCTCCCTACCCCTCCTAATCAGGAGAACCCTATCCCCATAAACAACGACGGCACCCACCCCAACAAAGGGGTGCTCAGGGTAAAACCTGCCCCCCAACCCAGCCACCAACACGTAGATGCTGTAGGGCTAAATAACTAGAGCAGCCGCTAACACCTAGCCGTAGAGCTGGTTAAGCCGCACGTAGAACCGCGTCGAGGGGGTTTAACAGGTGGGGGTAGCTAGCTGAGCTGCGGGGCACCCGCTACAGCACCTTATAACCTATCCTTAACAGCGAGCCCGTGTCGACCTTAACCCCGACGCCCGGGTACCCGGAGCTGAACACGAGCCACCCAGCCCTAAGAGCCCTAACATCCACGTACCCAGGCAGTCCCTTCTCACGTGTAATGGTTGGGGGGATGAGGCCCGGCTTACAGCCCAGCAGCTCCAGCTCGCTACGCGTAGCTAGGCGCACCCTCTTCCTAGAAACCCCGACAGCCCTGCTAAGCAACCTCACATCGAGCCTATCGGTGGAGCGGAGGACTACAGCTACGAAGAACTGGCCCGCCCTAACGATGAGGGTCTTACCAACCCTCTCCAACGGGATCCCTAGGGCAGCAGCGATCGCCTCGTTATCGACGTCCTCCACGCCCTCATGGAACACTACGCCCATGACTCCAAGCCCTTGAAACCTCCTTAAAACCTCCTCCCTAACCCCCTGATGCTGCACAGCGTGCCACCCAAGTAGCTAAGCACTCAACAGCACACCACATAATATAGCTTCCGTTCCCCCTAGGTGGCCATCCTAATTTTAATGGGTTTATAGCCGCGCCTAAGGAGTTCTGCCTCAGGCAAGCTCTAAGGAGGCTCTGTAACCGTAGACACCGCCTCCTCAACCACCCATACCGCCTCATCTCAAGCACTTCAAGCTATGGTTAAAGCCCCAGCACATGTAAGCTGAGCTCACAAATCGTCCAGATAGAACGTTTAGGCTTACGCCACCCGCCTTGCGGGGTAGGGCGCGCTGAGTAGTTAAAGCAGGTTTAAGGTTTTAGCCCCTAGTTAAGTTATTACGTTGCCTAGCAGTGATTAGTTGGTGGTGCTGTGGCTAGGGTGGGTAGGCTCTACAGGGTTAGGAGGCCCGTCGTCGCTGGGTGGGTTAGGAGGCTGTACCCGCTCAGGCTTCATAGCGAGGTGCTCCGCTATTGGCTATCAGGATCAGGCTAGGTGTTAGGGCTAGGTTCGAACCTGGGGTGGAGGTCAGGGTTGTCGCGCTGGTAAACAGCGGTTTTGAAGCCGACACGCCTCAGCTGCTAGTACCTATGAAGCTAGCTGTTAAGCTGGGGCTTTACCAGCGCCTACCTGAGGCAAGGATCGAGAGCTACGGGACCTCAGCAGGGCCTGTGAGGATGTACGTACTTCCCCAAGCACTGGATGTGTGGGTGGAGGAACCCGATGCTGAGAGCCCGGTAGTCATTACGGACGCAGTCATATCGGACGTGGAGGTGGAGGTTCTAATCAGCGACTACCTAGCCGGGGAGCTCGGCCTAATAGGTGAGGACTTCAGGCACGGGGTGTGGAGGCTGAGAACCGACCAACTGGGTAAGCAGAGAAGTAGCTACCCACCACAGAAGTGGGTCTAGCAGCCCGGGAAACCTCTCTAATACCCCCGCTCCCTCTAGGGCGGGAGTACATCGTTAATGGACCTCCAAGCTTAGAACTCTTTTACTTCGTTAGGCATCCCCTCTTACTCACCAGCTTTCTTAGCAAGCCTTTTACCCCCTCTGGCAGGCTAAGGCCTTCATAATTCATCCATGAGCTCCTCTATCCTCTTAACAACATCTCTTTTAGAGAGGGCTACGCCGAGCTTTTTAAGAGCTATGATCACCGGCCCCACGACCGCTTTATACCCTATCACCGGCTCGAGGACCACCGCTCTAGGTATGCCCCTCTTAACCTCCTCCTTAAACACCTCCCGAACTATTTGGGAGTTGAAGACGTTGCCGACACCGCCGACTAAGACCTTCTTATCTATAACGTTGAGCTTCCTGGCCACCGATATAGCGGCAGCAGCTAGCTCCCTACCAGCACTCACCATGATCTCCCTAGCTACCTCATCACCCTTACGCGCCTCCTCATCAACTAGCCTGGACAGCTTAGCTATCTCGCCGGGCGTTACGCACTCCCTCGAGTAGACTACGTCCATGATTTCGAGGAGGTCCCTAACCCCGTAGTACTGCTTAAGCCTGTCAACAAGGGATGTGTACCGCCCCCTCCCATCGTACGCCCTGGAGGCGGCGTTCAGCGCTTTCTGAGCTATCCAGTAAGCACCTCCCTCATCACCTATAACCCAGCCCCACCCACTCGACCTAGCCCTCCTACCCTCACCGTCGATACCGAAAGCTATGGCCCCAGTACCAGCGATAACAGCTATGCCTGGCCTACCCCACGTAACCGTGTAGAGGGCCGCGACGGCGTCGTGCTCAATAACCGTCTTCTCGGCTGGCAGCCCGAGCTCCCTAACAACCCCTCGAGCCCTACCCCGCATCCTCTCCGTATCCAGGCCCGCCCAGCTAATAGAGATTACATCGAGGTCGTTAATGGAGAGCCCCCGCCCGAGGACGCACTCGTTAATGACCTGCTGAAGGGCCCCCACAACCCTCTCCCTACCAAGGATTATGTCGGCAGGCCCCGCAACACACCTAGCAGTAATTTCTAGGTCCCTACTCAACAGTACGGCGAAGGTCTTCGTCTTACCTATATCCATAGCTAGTATGAAGCCCGTTCCAGGCCACCCCCAGCGATGAAGCCCTCCAACCTACTAATAGCGTTAACCATGTTGAAAGCCCTAACATACCTCATCATCGAGCTAGCGACCTCCTCAGTAAGGACTCCGTAGGCGTCGATACCGACACCCCTTAGAGAGCTGAACAGCTTCACCCTAGCGGAGACCACCTCGCTCCCCGACCACACGTACCTAGAGCATATACCTATCAACCACTCCCTATACCTACCCAGCACATCTGAGAACCTCCCCACACCCTTAAGGGGCGTACCTCCCCCATCAACCCCCACCGACCTGGTTCAAGGAGGCTACGAACGCTGCAGGTGCTTTAAGGGCTTTAGCAACCTTAATAGCTGACCCAACAACCGGTACGGATGTCGGTGAGACCCCTAGTAGGGTCACCAGCTCCCCTAACCCCCCGTAGAAGGTGTCGAGCATGAACCTAGCTATGGGGACCCCCCTCTCAATGCAGAACCTCCTAGCAGGGCTGGAGTTGAGGGGCTTTACGGACACGTCGACCACCTAGTACTCCCCAACAAACCTCACGAGGTTTCTAGGGGCGTCCGGGTCCCTACCCCTCCCCACGGCGTAGTAGTAGGCGATTAGCTGTAGCGGGACGATCGCTGTTAGAGCTACTAAATCCTCAACCCCTAATTCAGGGATCTCCACCACTACGTTAGCACCCCCCTCAGGACTTCCCTCCCTATCCGTTAGTAAGATCGTTCTAGCCCCCCTACCAACCATGTCGAGGTAGAGCTTCCTGACAGCGTTAAAGCTACCCCCACCGGGGTTAATGAACACCAGCACCTGCTCCTCCCCCACGGTAGCCATGGGGCCGTGCCTGAACTCGAGTGCGTGTAGGGCCTCCGTAGCTATGTACGATGTCTCCTTAAGCTTTAGAGCTGCCTCCAGAGCTATCGGGTATGAAGGGCCTTGACCTAGGAATACCGCTCTCCCTATACCGCTACCGATAAGCCCCATCGATACCTCCCGTAAGGCATCCACCCTATCTAGGAGCTCCTCAACAGCCCCCCTCACCGCTAGTACGTAGCTACCGTAATCAACGCCCTCCCCCCTGCTCAGCCCGGCTACGGTGGATGAGAACACCCAGGCTGCTAGGGATAGGGAGGTGAAGCTCTTAGTCATAACTACGCTGCGCTCACCGCCTACGTCGATGTAGATGTACCTATCTATGTAGTTAGGGACCTCCCCCGGCCTAGTGATCGAGAAGATGATGGTTGTGGCCCCCCGCTCCTTAGCCCTCTTTAAAGCGGTGAGGGTTTCAGCCGTCCTGCCGGAGCGGGATATAGCTACAGCAACGCTCCCGCTATCGATGGCCCTGTACGTGTACAGCAGCACCTCCGATGAAGGCTGCGGGTAGGCCGTGTAGCCACCCATGTTAAGGATCGGTAGGGCAGCGTACATGGCGGCGTAGTACGAGGAGCCGCAGCCGATGAAGAAGAACTTCCTAGGACCCTCCCCGTACACCTCCTCAGCCAACCCCCTAATCCTCGGGATGGACCTGTAGATGGAGTCAACTGCTCGAGGTGTTTCGTATATATCCATCAACGTCTTCCGCCCTACAGCCATCCAGCAACCCTACAAGAATACGTCGGAGCTATATATTAAGAAGAGGTTACAGAGATAGGGAGCTAGGAGCTTAGAGGTACAGGCTACATTTAAGTGATGTTTAGAGCCCACGCCACACACCAGGGTTACCCACATTAATGAAGCTGAAACCCTCCTTACCAGGGACCAGGATGTCCAGCAACCTACCCGTGTTGTTTATGAAGGCCCTCCTAAGGGAGCCGCGACATCCATCAGGACGACGAACCTGTTAAGCCTCCTAACCACGGTGCATGGCAGGGCCCTCCTCACCACCATTACAGCGCCGCCCATACCCTAAACCGTGGGGATAGGGGTGAG
>NJEF01000009.1 GCA_002255065.1 Desulfurococcales archaeon ex4484_204
GACAGGATCCTCGCTAGCGCTAGTACCGAGTGCCTCGTGGGTAGGGTTAGTAGGTACTGCTCCCAGAACCTCTCCCAAGCCATCTGATACCCAAGCCATGAACCTACATCGAGGGCCGAGATCATGGCTAGGCCTGTTACGTAGTACAGGTGGTAGTTCTTAACGTCAACGATTGCTGATAGAGCTGCCCCGTAGACAGCTGCTTGAAGCCCTACCTCGATCCAGAAGGCTACTAAGGCCTTAACCGTCTTAACCCTGTTGAGCACGTATAGGGACATCAGCGCTGTGTAAGGCCTCACCTCCCAGCACCCCTGGTAGCCCTAAGGAATATGTCGTCTAGCGTGGGCTCTGCAACCCTAATAGATCTAGCCCTAACCCCGCACCTCTTAAGAACCTCAACGATCTCCGGTAGAACGTCCTCGTACCTACGCACTCTAACGCTCACCCTATCCCCTACTACATCGATACCGATGACGCCCTCAACAACCCTGATGGCCTCAACAACCCCTGCCCTAGCCCCCTCTAGATAGACATCTATGACGTCCCCGCCGCCCAACCTCTCCTTAAGGCCTTCGGGGTCCCCCTCAGCAACAACCTCGCCCCTATCCATTATGACTACCTTGGTAGCTAGGTACTCCGCCTCGTAGATCTCGTTGGTCGCAACGATCACGGTTGAGCCCTCATCCCTCAACGCCCTAATCATGTCCCAGACGACGTGCTTACCCTCGAGGTCTATCATGGCCGTAGGCTCGTCTAGGAGGGCTAGCCTAGGTCTCTGAACGAACACCTTACCTACCTCAACCTTCTTCCTCTGACCACCCGATAGGTATTCAACGGATCTATCCCTAACGCTCCGCAGGTCCAGCGCTTTAAGGACTTCGTCAACAACCCCTAAATCCCTAACCCTGTAGACCTTAGCGTGGAAGGTGAGTACCTCCCTAGGTGAGAACCTCCAGAACAGCCTGGGCTCCTGGAAGGCGTAGCCGACCATCGACCTAACTACGCGGCCCTCCCTAACCACGTCACGGCCGAAAACCCTCACAGACCCCGAGGTAGGCCTTAAAACAGTTGAGACAATGTTTAGAAATGTCGTCTTACCAGCGCCATTAGGGCCTAGGAGGCAGAGTACCTCGCCCTCCTCAACCCTAAGGCTGAAGTTGTTGAGGGCGACAACCCTACCGAACCTCTTAGTAACTGCTTCAGCAACCAGCGCGTACAACTTGACCACCTCACTCCCCTAGCACCTCACTACATGGCCGTGCTGGTCACCTAATCCTAAGGATACCAGCTCTTAAAACCTTAACCCTTAAGGCACTCAAACCATGAAGTAGTAGCTACCTACAGCGGGTCCTGAAAGACCCTAGCTATGGAGGATCCGCGGGCTGAGGTGGTGCTCTGTGGAGTATAACTATTACAGAATTCTCCCCTTAGATATTAAAGTACTTCTTATTATTCTACATATAAGATACTTAAATTTTATGCTTGCTTTACCGCCCCTGGAACTAATAAGTAATATACTAACACACTAATTTGCTGGGAAGGAATAGTTTAATAAGTTAATTTAAATAATTTAACTGGTGGTACTCCTGAGCTGGTTTAGGAAATACTTGGAGTACCCGATAATATACAAGATCCTCATAGGGTTTGTGCTGGGGATCGTTGTCGGCGCTGTAGTCGGTATGCCTATAGCCTACCTAAAACCTCTAGGGGACCTATTCATAAGGCTTCTAAAGATGATCGTCGCACCTATAATCCTGTTCTCACTAGTTGTGGGTGCTGCAAGCATAAGCCCTGCGAGACTCGGCAGGGTAGGGGTTAAGATAGTAATCTACTACTTAATAACGTCGGCCATAGCCGTCTTAATAGGTCTAGGGATGGCTAACCTGTTCAAGCCTGGTGTGGGCCTCCACCTAGCTGGTGAGGCTAAGGCCATAACGGTTAAGCCCCCTCCATCAATAGTTGATGTGCTCCTAAACATAGTTCCTACCAATCCCTTCGCCGCCCTAACTGAGGGTAAGGTGCTCCAGATAATATTCTTCGCTATAGTGCTAGGGATCGCGATAGCCTACCTCAAGGAGAGCAAGATCGAGAGGGTCTCTAAGGCGGCGGACACTGTGTTCAGGATCTTTGACGGTCTTGCCGAAGCTATATACAAGATCGTTAGGGGGATCCTCCAGTACGCACCAATAGGTGTGTTCGCGTTAATAGGTTACGTAGTAGCTAAGTACGGCCCAGGGGTTCTAGGCCCCCTAGCGATAGTTGTCATAGCACTCTACGTAGGGCTCTTCATCCACATATTCCTCGTCTACGGAGGCATCCTGTCAGCGTTCAAGATAAGCCTGGTGAAGTTCTTGAAGGGCGCTAAGGAGGCCATGCTAACAGCCTTCGTAACTAGGAGTAGCTCGGGAACCCTGCCAGTAACGATGGCTGCTGCCGAGGAGAACCTAAGGATAGGTAGGTCCGTGTACTCGTTCACCCTACCCCTAGGCGCCACAATAAACATGGATGGAACAGCTATGTACCAGGCCATTTCAACGATATTCATAGCTAACGCTTTAGGGGTACCCCTAACGCCAGTGCAGCAACTCCTCATAGTGATAACCGCAGTGCTCGCATCAATAGGTACGGCAGGGGTTCCAGGAGCTGGGTTAATAATGCTAGCAATGGTTCTAGAGGCAGTAGGGCTGCCGCTAACAGACCCCAGTGTGGCTTTAGCCTACAGCATGATCGCTGGCATAGACGTAATCCTTGACATGGGGAGGACCATGGTTAACGTTACAGGAGACCTAGCAGGTACCACCATAGTAGCTAAGACCGAGAAGGAGATAGACCTAAAGTCGGGTGTGTGGAGCAAGTAGTTTTTAGTAGTAAAACCCCGACCGTTTCCTCTAACTGTATCGCTCCTTTTTGTTTTGTTGTGATTGGTTTTCGTTGGTTCCTCCTCGCCTGGGGGGCTCACCCCGCTGTTCATCCCGTGGGTGAGAGGCCTAACGCCTGGATCCTGAGCTGGAGGGCCTCAACCATCGAGTAGAAGAACGTTGCAAACAGGGTTTTCCACGGGGACCACTGCCCGAGTATGACCATTGCTACAGCTACGAAGCCCCTGCCAGCAGTTATGTTGTCCAGGAACATATCGTAGAGGGATATCGTGTATAGGGACCCAGCGATCCCTGCTAGCACCCCCTCGAAGGCTAGGGCTGCGTACCTGTACAGGTAGACGTTGATCCCCATGTAGTCAGCTACCTGGGGGTTCTCACCGCATGCCCTCAGGTGCAGGCCGATCTTGGTTGAGTTGAGCACGTAGGCGGTAACTGGTATCAGAGCTATCAGCACGTACGTTAGCGCTAGCTGATTGAAGAGTATGGGCCCTATCACGGGTATCGATGATAGCACGGGAATAGCTATTGGCTCAATTAACGTCTTAACGTGGGGAGGTATAGGGCTTACATACCACCCGAATACAGCCCTGTACAGGAAGAACGTCGTCCCTAGAACGAAGAGGTTTAGGGCGATACCCATTAGAACCTGGTCCAGCCCTGCTGAAACCGTGAGTAAGCCGAACACTAAGGCTAGGACGAGGCCTACAGCACCTGCAGCGAACAACCCTAGGAGGGGGTTACCCGTGTAGAAAGTCGTTATGAAGCCTACGAACGCCCCCATAAGCATTATTCCCTCAACCGATAGGTTAAGGATTCCCGACCTCTCAACGATTAGCTCCCCAACAGCTGCTAGCCCTATGGGGGTGAGAATCCTTAGGGAAGCGCTTAAGTACCCTACGGCTAGATCCATGAATACCGCCACTACCCACCACCCCCGGGCTTCAGCTCTACAGGGGCCTTCCTAGCCTCAGTTAACCTCCTTATTAAGAGCTCCCCGAGGGTTATTATGACTATTAGGAGGCCCTGGGTGAACTGAGCTATACCTATAGGTATCTTAAGCATCATGCTTATAGTGTAGCTACCGTTAACCACACCCGCCATGAATATTGACGCCAGCGCTATTCCTACGGGGTTTAGGCGCCCTAGGAGGGCTACCGCTATACCCATGTATCCGTAGCCAGGTGATATGTCGGGCCTCATCTTGAGGACTACCCCCGTTACCTCGTTAGCCCCCGAGAGCCCTGCGAAGAAGCCGCTAAGCATTAGGGTCAGCATTACCTGCCTACCTATGTTTATACCGCATGAGCGGGCTAGCTCCGGGTTGCTCCCAACGAGCCTTAGGTTGAAGCCTACGGGGGTCCTCTTAATAACTAGGTAGGTTAGCGGTACGAACACCGCGAACAAGGCGATCGTCCCTGCGTGGAGCCTGTAGCCGGGAACTACCCTAGGGAGCCACGAGCTCTCTGGTAGGGTAACGGTTTCCGGGAACAGGGTTGTTGGGTTCATTAGGGGGCCGTGGAGTAGGTAGCTAACGAAGTATATGGCTACGTAGTTAAGCATTAGGGTCGTGAAGACCTCGTTAATGCCGTACTTAGCCTTAAGGGCTGCTGGGGGGAAGGCCCACAGGGCCCCGGCAACCCCGCCAGCTACCCACGCTACTATTAGCGGTATCGGGGGAGGTAGCCAGCCGAGGGATATAGCGGTAACTGCTGCCGCTACACCCCCTATGTATAGCTGGCCCTCAGCACCTATGTTCCAGACACCAGCGCTGAAAGCGAACATCAGGCCCAGGCTAACCATGAGTATTGGGGTAGCCCTAACTAAGGTCTCGGTTACGTAGTAGGCGTTACCGAAGGAGGAGTAGAACAGTGTTCTTAAGCCCTTAATAGGGTCTACACCTATGAGGTACATGACTAATGCCAGTATCGCTATTGAGAGGGCGACAGCTATTACCGGGTACGACATGTATAGGATCCTGTACCTCCTGACAATAGCCCTCTCGACAGCTCCCTCCTCCCCGCTACCCATATAACCACCTACCTCCTAATGCCCAGCATGTACTCGCTCAGCTCCCTTAGGTCTATGGCCTCCACGCAGTCGTAGACCTTAACTATCCTGCCCCCCGAAATGACCGCTATCCTATCGCTTAACTTAAGGATCTCGTCTAGGTCTGCAGAGATTAGGAGGACCGCAACACCTCTATTCCTAAGCTCTATGAGCTTCTCGTGGACGAAGTTCGTTGCCTTAACGTCTAGGCCGGCGGTGGGCTGCTCAGCGATAACTACCCTGGGGTTTAGGCTGAGCTCCCTAGCTATTATTAACCTCTGTATGTTACCCCCTGAAAGGAACTTAACGGGGGAGTTGATGTCGGGGGCAACTATGTTGTACTCCCTGACAGCCCCCCTAGCGAACTCCTTAATCAGCTTAACGTTTATTAGGTACCTCCTACAGAAGGGCTCCTTACCGTACTGCTTAACCACTAGGTTCTCAGCAACCGATAGCTCCGTTGACACGCCCCTCAACAACCTCTCCTCGGGTATGTACGCGAGGCCGAGCGAGATAACCTCCCCTACCGGCTTACCGGTTACCTCAACACCTAGTAAGGTGATCCTCCCCTTAACAGGCCTCCTAAGGCCTAGGATCGCCTCAACGAGCTCCCTCTGCCCGTTGCCAACAACCCCGGCAACGCCCAGTATCTCCCCTTCATAAAGCTCCAGGTCCAGGCCCTTAACAGCCTCAACACCCCTATCATCGAGGACGTAGAGGTCCTTAACAGTGAGGGCAGGCCTCCTCACCCCCCTAGCTAGGTTGCCCACCTTGCTTACAGAGGTAGCGACCCTCTCACCAACTATTAGCTCGGCTAGCCCGGACTCATCGATCTCCCCGGGGTCCTCAATCCTGGCAGCAACCCTACCCCTCCTCAGCACGGTTATCCTGTCAGCTATGGCTAGGGCCTCGCGGGGCTTATGGGTTACCAGGACTATCGTCTTGCCCTGGGCTTTAAGCTTTCTTAAGGCCTTAAAGAGCTCCCCGACCTCGAGGGGTGTTAGGATCGACGTGGGCTCGTCAAGTATTAGGACGTCAGCCCTCCTGTAGAGGAGCCTCAGGATCTCGACCCTCTGCTTCATACCTGCAGGGAGCTCCCTAGTTAACGCGTTAGGGTTCACGGGAAGCCCTACATCCTCGGAGAACCTCCTTATCTCCTCAGCAAGCACTTCGATGTCCAGCTTGAGCTTCTGCCTAACACCCTCCTCAGGGTAGCCTAAAACTATGTTCTCAGCCACGGTGAACGATGGTATTAAGCTGAAGTGCTGATGAACCATCCCTATACCGAGCTTAGCGGCATCGGCAGGGGACCTAAACCTGACCTCCTCACCCTTAACAACCACCCTACCTAGGTCAGGCCTTAAGCTACCAGCCAGTATCTTCATTAGTGTAGTCTTACCAGCACCGTTCTCTCCTAGGAGGCAGTGAATCTCACCGTACCTTAAGCTGAAGTCAACACCCCTTAAAGCTACGGTACCGCCCGGGTAGACCTTAACTATGCCCTCCATAACAACTACATCCCTTAAAAGCTCTCTACCAGATACCCTAGTCTGCATCGTTAACCCTGCCCCCAAACTAAGGAAGTGATTTCTTTGGAAGTAAAAAGTGTGGCTTACTTAGCTTATGCTTACTTCCACCTCTCGGGCTTCCACTCCTCGTATATGGGCACCTTAATCTTCCCGGACATTATGTCGCTCACGATCTCGTCGATCTTGCTGGCAACGTCTGGAGGCACTACCTCGCTCTTCAGCTCGTCGTTCCAAACGAACTTAGCCCACCCCTCCTTCATCCCCCAACTTATTATGCCTCCCTTAACCTTACCGCTCCTAACCATGTCGACTACGTACTTAACGAAGGGCCTTAGATCCCAGACAACGCTCCCTAGAACCACGTTCGGGGCTAGGTCGTTCTGGTTAACTATGTTGCCGAACGCGTAGACCTTCTTACCGGCCTCCTGAGCCTCCTTAACGGCCTCAAACACGCCGTACCTCTCAGCGTAGATCATGTCGACACCTGCATCGATCTGGGCCTTAGCAGCCTCCTTAGCCTTCTCGGGGTCGAACCAGCTCTCGATGAACGTAACTACGGGCTCTACCTTCGGGTTAACGTGCTTAGCGCCAGCTATGAAGGCGTTAACGAGCCTATTAACGTCGGGCACAGCGTAGCCAGCTATAACCCCTATCTTGTTCGTCTTAGTCAATAACCCAGCTACAGCGCCAGCCACGAACGCCGCGTCCTGGATCCAGTAATCGTAGAGGATCACGTTAGGCGGCCACTCAACGTTAACGGGCCCCGAGCCCTGGCAGAACAGGACATCCGGAAACTCCTTAGCTATCCTCCTAGTAACCTCGTTGTACCCCCAGCTATGGGGGAATATCACCTTGTAGCCCTCGGCGACGTACTGCCTAATAACCCTCTCGACGTCCGCCTCATGGACCTTCTCAACGTAGGTGTACTCTATGTTGAGGTTCTCCTCAGCCCACTTCATAGCCTGGTGCAGCGCCATGTTCCACGGCTCCTCGATAGGGGTTACGTAGATCACCGCTATCCTTAACTTCTTAGGTGGTGGGGGCGTTATAGATACAGTAGACGTAACGGTCTGGGTAACCGTGTGAGTTACGGTAACAGTCTTAGCCCCTGGAGCCCCTGCCGTAACGGTCTGGGTAACCGTTGTAGGTGGTGCTGTAACGGTGACCGTCTGGGGAGCTCCTGCGGGCCTGGGGGTTACGTAGCCAGCTACGTAACCGATTACCAGCGCTATGATTGCTACCCCAATAACTAAGGCCGTAGGTCTAACGGGCAAAGCAATCCCCCTGAAAATAGGGCGGAAGTACCTTTTTAAACCTAAATTCACTTCGCGATATTATATAAGCTAGGATTAACGTTTAAAGCATAGCTTAGGCAGGTTGAACTATTTTCTGTCTGAAGGCTGACTTAAAAGAAGTTTCTACTCTAGTTTAAGCCCTATGTCCATGACCTCCCTCCTAGCTTCCTCATACATCTTGAGCCACCAGCCCTTAGGCGTTATGGTCTTCATGTCGTACAGCTCCGGGAATGGCTTCCCTACGTCTGGCCTGTCCATCCTCTCAGGGTGGTACTTCTTGAGGAACTCCTTAACTATCTCGTTAGCGTCGCTGCGCTTCAGCTTAACCGCAGCCCTAGCTACCTCCCCCATGAACCTTGTCTCTAAACCGCTTGCGTGGGGGTACTTTCCGTTGGTTGCGGAAACCCCTAAGGGGTGAGAGCCCGTTGCTACGTTCGTCACTGTGTTAGCGACTATCTCGTAAAAGACCTCGCGGGACCCTGCGCCGTTGCTTGTCCAGACGTCCCCCATCAGTATGAAGTTGCTGTTCCTAGCCATTGCTTGCCCAACTATGTTGAGAACCCACATCGTTTCAGGGGTGCTCGTGCTTACGTACTTAGGGTGGATCGGGTGTATGATGTAGTAGTCGGACATGTATATAACCCTCGACAGCAGGTAGGAGGCTATGAAGCCCACCGCAACCCCTTCAGGCCCTCCTAGGAACCCGCCAACAACGGGGTCCACTAAGGCCACATTAAAGCCTCCGTAGATCTTGAAGGTGAACGCCTTAGTCAGCCTGTCGTAATCCGTCTTCAAGTCGTTGAGGACGGGGACTAGGTGGGCATCTGTCCTCCTCAAGAACTCCTCACCCTGGGCAGCTAGGTCCCCAATGCATGTAACGCTGCTTTCACCAGCTAGTAGGTGGATCCCCGGCCTCCCAGCAGCCCTAGCAGCCTCCCTCAAGTACCGTAGCTCGGCCATGGCCGCTAGGGCCTCAGCAGGGGACCTAGTCCTAACCTCGATGCCCTTAACCTCAGCTAGCCCCCCGTTATTTATCGTGTCGACTATGGGCTCCTGCATGTACGATATAGCCATTTGGTAGTAGAACTCCTCGGGTATTGGGGCGCCCGCCTGGCCACCCATTATCACTGGGTACCTGCTATCCTCAACCTTCCTAGCGTATAGGAGCCTTGCGTCGGCCCCCTGACCAACAAGTAGCTCCCCGGGAGCTGTCCTTAAACCCTCCTTAATCTCCTCCTCACTTAGCTTAATCACCCTCCTGGAGTCAACCGTTAAGAATCCAGCCTTAAGGGCGAGCTCGAAGCCCGCCTTAAACACGTCGTCAGCTAGGCTGTCATCGGATGTAACTATCTCCTCCCTGTTAAACCTTATGTCGTACTCCCTAACGAGCCTCCTCGACTCACTAGCAACCACCTTAAGGTCGAACTCCCTTTCATCTATGTGGGGGCCCTCCTCAGTCCTCCTAAGGATCTCGTAGAAGGAGATCAAGGCACCTCACTTCTTACCCAGCAGTTTAAGGGCCACCCTAACAGCCTCCTCAGCGTCCTCGCCGTAGCCCTCGACACCGACCTTCCTAGCCCACTCCCTAGTTACAGCCCCCCCACCAACCATTAGCTTAAACCTGTCCCTAAGCCCTAGCTCGTTTAAGAGCTTTACGAGGTCCTTAATGTATGGAAGAGATGTCGAGAGGAGGGCCGATACAGCGATTATGTCCGCGTTGACCTCGCGGGCCTTCTTAATGAACTCGTCGACGGGCACATCCCTACCTAGGTCATAGACCTCGAAGCCGTTTGCCTTAAGCATTAACGCCACTATGTTCTTTCCTAGGTCGTGGATATCCCCCTGAATAGTCCCTATGACGACCTTCCCCTTAATAAACTCCCTCCTCTCCTCCTCAAGGATCTTAGGGCCTAGGTGCTTCATGCACGCCTCAAAGGCGTCTGCCGACATCATGACCTCAGGGAGGAAGATCTCGAGCCTAGCGAACATGTCTCCCACAACCTTCATTGCGGGGACCATGCACGACTTAATAATGTCTAGGGCCTTGTACCCCTTACCCAAGAGGTCCAGGGCCGCCTTCTCGGACGCAGCGTCGTCACCGTCTATTATGGCTTTGTAGAGAACCTTGCATAGCTGTTCCTCTGAAACACCTCCTTTAACCATGGGATGTAGCCCCAGGCAATGTTAATGGACGGGAGGTAAAAACAGTTAATTCACGTGAGCTAATTAACGCCCTAATCCTAGGTAACGATGCATTACCCAAGCATAGGCAGTAAGCTTAATTAAGTTAGGGTAACCTAAGACCTCTAGGTGCGATGTAGGTGGGGGAGGTCGTCTTTAGGAGGGGTAGCGAGGAGTTTAGGGTGGTTGTTGATGAGGGCTTGTCTCTGTACGAAGCATCAGTTAAGGCTGGGATCTACGTAGGCAGCATATGCGGTGGCAGGGGCTTCTGCGGTAAGTGCAGGGTTAGGGTGGTTAGCGGCGAGCTATCGAGCCCTACCGAGGTTGAGTTAAGGCACCTAGGTACGGAGCTGCTCAACGAGGGGTACAGGCTTGCGTGCCAGGCAAGGCCTGCCTCGCCCAGGGTCGTTGTCGAGGTTCTGACGACGGAGCTAATGAAGGCCGCGGTAATGGGCTACGAACCTGAGGTACCCTTAGAGCCAGCGGTAGCGGCTGTTAGGGTTAGGAGGGCTTTAGTAACCCTAGACACCCCCCATAGGAGCACCCTAGAGTCCATAACTGTGCATCTAGGGCGTGGGGCGCCCCTAGTAAACGTGGGTGTTCTAAGGAAGCTAGCGAGCTCCATGTCTAAGGAGGTGGATGTCGTGGTGCATAGGGGGGTTAACGAGGTAATAGATGTAAGGCCTGTTGGGAGGGGGTGCTACGGCATAGCAATCGATGTAGGGACCACTAAGGTCGCTGTATACCTTGTCGATCTGAGGGATGGGTCAACCATATATGCAGACGCCTTCGAGAACCCCCAGGACTCGTACGGTGCTGACGTGATATCGAGGATAGCTTACGCTATGGAGCACGGGGTGAGGGATCTAAGGCTGGCCCTGCTGTCAAGGCTTAACTCCTTCCTCAACGGCATGTACAGGGCTGTAGGGATTGGTAAGGAGGAGGTCGTCGATGCTGTCGTAGTGGGTAACGCCGTTATGCATCACGCCTTCCTAGGCCTTAACCTAAAGGGATTAGGGGCCTCCCCGTACGAGGAGGTGGTTCGCGCACCCCTAGACGTTAAGGCCAGGGACGTAGGCCTAGGCATACACCCCGAGGCATACGTCCACCTACCCCCCCTACTAGGGGGTTTCATAGGCTCGGACAGCCTGGTAGGTGCGTTCATAAACGGTTTAGGGAGGAGGGAGGGCACTTACCTATTCCTCGACATAGGCACTAACACGGAGGTCTTCATATCCAGGGACGGCGACGTCATAGCTACCTCAGCAGCGTCTGGGCCGGCGTTTGAGGGGGGCCACATAAGGTTCGGTATGAAGGCAACTGAGGGGGCTATAGACAGCGTCGTGATTAAGGATGCCGACGAACCCCCAGAGTACACGGTAATTGGTGGCGGTAGGCCTAGAGGTTTATGCGGTTCAGGCCTCATAGACCTGCTAGCAGAGCTACTGAGGAAAGGCATCGTAGATCCTACGGGTAGGTTGGTTGCTGGGAGCTCGAGGAGGGTTAGGGGGGATGGACCCTTAGAGTACGTGGTTGTTGATGCTGGCGAGAGCGGCTTGGAGGTAGCGATAACCCTGAGCCAGAGAGATGTTAGGGAGCTTCAGAAGGCTAAGGCAGCGATACAGACAGCTATCAGGATCTTGTCCAGGAAGTTAGGGGTGTCGCCCCTAGAGGTAGATGAGGTCTACGTTGCAGGCAGTTTTGGTCTCTACATAAGGCCTGAGAGCGCCATAACTATAGGCCTCCTACCAGAGGTGCCGGTGTCTAGGGTTAAGCTGGTGGGGAACACCGCCGGTTCCGGGGCTAGGGTCCTCCTTAAAAACGCCGGGCTCAGGGAGGAGCTCGTAAAGTTTAGGGACAGGGTTAGGTATGTTGAGCTAGCTCTAGAGAGGGACTTCCAGGAGGTCTACGTAGACTCCATATACATGCCTTCAGGTTGCGCGGACCTGTACCCGAACACGTTTAGGAGCATTAAGGGCTTGTTAAAAGGTGTTAGGTTTAGGAGGGGTGCTAGTCAAGCGGGATTCCCAAGTCTATGAGCTCCTTGCGAACGTTGCTGTACATGCTGAGCCACTCCCTAGAAGGCCTAACAGACCTTAGGTCGTAGAGCTCCCTAATGGACTTACCGGGCACAGCGCCCCTCAGCTTCCTTAACCTCCCCTCGTACCTCTTGAGGATCTCCTTAACTATATCGTTAGCATCCCTCCTACTAAACCTCACTGAGTGCTTAGCTACCTCGCCGTAGAGCCTCCCCTCAATACCTGTCTCGTGGTCGGGGTACTTACCTCCAGCAGACCCTATGCCCGTGCCGTGGAGCCCGCTGACGGACGACGTTACAGCCCCTGCAGCTGACTCGTACAAGATCTCCTTAGTCCCGGGGCCGAACGTTGAGTAGCAGTCGTGGAGGCTTATTAGCTTGCTGTTCATAGCTATTGCCTGGCCAACAGTGCTTATAACCCATAGGGTCTCCCTGCTCGTGTTGTTCAGCGTTAAGTAGTGCGTTAGGCTTAGGAAGTGCTTTAAAGCCCCGTACACCAGGGCCCCGAATATATGCTCAGCCAAGCTAATGACGGCTGTACCCGGTGAGTCCCCGCCGTAACCGCCCCATATCGGCGTCATCAGGTTTGAGACAACTATGCCGTGTCTGAGCATGAACTCAGCTAGGGCTAGGTGCTCGTTAGACGTCTTAAGCTCGATCATCTGAGCTACTAACATGCTGTCACACCTCCTGATCCCCCACCCCTCGTTAACGGCAGCCATCTTAGCCCACGGGGTAGTTATCGCTACATCGTTGATGTGCATCCCCTCCCTCCCAACCTTCCTCAGTGCCTCCCTATTCATAGCCGCTATGTGGGTAGCCGCCATGACCTCGAGCGGTGACCCCGTCTTGATCTCCAGGCCATTAATGGTTGCTAGGGAGCCCGAGCCTACAGCGTCTATGAAGTCCTCCTGAGCGAACGAGATCATGGTCTCTAAGTATATGTCCTCGGAGACCACGGTCCCGGTAGGCCCTGTCTCAAATAGGGGCTCTGTAGGGTCCTCAACCCCTCTATGAGCCATAACCCTGGCGTGCTCGCCGCATCCAATAACTATTCGCTCAGGTATGTTCTTAAGGGCCGCCTTAACCTCCCACTCCTCAAAAACCAGCCTCCTCTTAGTGCTCATGTTGTACCCGCCTACCCTCAGTACGAGCTCGTACGCAGCCCTCCACAGGTCCCTAGCTAAGGTGTTATCTGATGGAACCACCTCATCGGGGTCGTAGCTAATGCCGTAGGACCTAACCAGGCTTCTTACCTCACGTACTAGGAGCTTATCGAACTCCCTCTCCTCCATATAAGGACCTGTCTCGCTCTTAAACCCGGGGCTTAACGTGCGCGTCATGACGAACAACTCAACAACTACTCCTCCTCACAAAATAATTAACTTTATGCAGCTAGTGGTGGATTCCCTGAGGGTAGGAAGACCTGAGTAACCCCCACCTAGGCGTAGATCCGTGTACGCGTAACTGTAACTCACCTGCCCTTTTTATACGCGCTATGGAAGCATCTCCCTTAAGTAGGCCTTACTGAGGTGCCTCACCTAGTTAGGTGCTAATACCTTACCTAGCTCGCCTACACAGCATTTATAGGCGTAAAGCATTTCTGCCTTCCCCCCGATTCTACTGGGGCATGTCTTGATGCTTAAGGAATGCATTGTAGATACCTTAAAGGGGGGTTACTGCGGTGGGGTGAGCGTGGCCCCCTTAATAGGTTTTCACTCAGCATGGCTGTTCAACGTTAGCTTCAGGGAGGCTGTAAGCAGTGGGGAGCTAATGGCTGAGCTCCAGGTTAGGGCCGCTAAGCTCTACGGGGTTCACGCGGTGTTCACGTATATGGACCTAACGTTCGAGCCTGAAGCTCTAGGGGCTGGGGTTATTTGGAGGGATGTCCCGGCTATTGGGGAGCCTGCACCCCTTGAGAGAGCCCTCGAGATCGTCGACATCGGTGATGAGTACTTAAGTAGGGGTAGGATACCTGTTTTCCTAAGGGCCGTTAAATCGCTTTCCGAGAGGGCTACAGACCTGCTTACCTGCGCGTACGTAAGCGGGCCGCTAACACTTACCGCAGAGACATTCGGGGTTAAGAGGGTTATTAAGCTAGTTAGAGCTAACCCCTCCCTCCTTAAGGAGCTCATAGAGAGGACTAACCGCCTCACTAAGCTACTAGCTAGCGAGCTAGTAGCTAGCGGCGCTGAGTGCATCATGGTCTTAGAACCTGTTGGGGCCCTCATATCCCCTAGGTCCTTTAGACAGCTCCTCCTACCTAGCCTTAAGGACCTTATTAACAGCGTTAAGTCCAGGGGCGCTCTATCGATCCTACACATATGCGGTAACGCTAACCACCTAGTAGAGCTCATGGCTGAGTGCGGCCCCCACGCGCTAAGCATAGATAAGTTCGTCGACGTAGCCGATGCGTTGAGGAGGGCACCCAACGTAGCCATAATGGGTAACGTAGGTACCGGGGAGGTGTACGCCCTAAGCCCTAACGAGGTGTACGAGCTGGGATGTGGAGCAGTAGCTAAGTCCAAGGGGAGGAGGTTCGTGCTAAGCACAGGGTGTGAGGTCCCTCCATACACACCCCCGGAGAACATTAAGGCCCTGGTTAAGGCCGCTAAGTGCGCACCGGGGTAGAGCAGCTGGCTGGGCTAAGCTCAATAAGGTTGCAGTTTATTTAGAATGTAAGCCCCCAGTTTTTATTGACTGTATATCATTTCCGCTAGGTATATTTTACCTGCTAACAAGAGCTCCACGAGGGAAAATTTTTACAACCCTCTCCTAAATAATATCCGGTGTACCTATTACCAGGAGGAGGCCCCTAGTTTTAAGTGCATTGATAGGCCAGAGCTTCTCCCAGTGAAGCCTGAGGAGAGGGCTACTGGAGGTATTGGGTACATGCTAATGTTCCTCTCAATGACCATAACGACGTCGATATTCTTCCTAGGGTGGCTATCCCAGGTCTTAAGGCTGAGCCTTGCCCAGACGCTGGTTACTGCAACGATAGGTAACGTGGTAGTAGCTATAATAATGACGCTTAACGGTTACGGTAGGTGTTAAGTACGGATCCCGTTCCCGGTGCAGCTCAGGTACACCTTCAGGTATAAGGGCTCAATAATACCCCTGTTGGTTAGGGTTATAGTGTCCCTTTTCTGGTACGGGGTCCGATGGCTACATAGCTGCGTGGGCGATAACTGAGATGGTCATGTTAATAGCTCGGTCCCGCCAAAGTTAATAGTTGCCGAGGGCCTTAAGTATACCCCGATAACGTTCGTTGTGTACTGATATTTATGTGGGCCGTCAGGATGAAGAAGATCAAGGGGATTAAGTACCTAGACGTTATAGCTGGCCTGCTGATGGCGTTCTTCACGTGGTTCGTGTTCCACATAACGACGCTGTTCCCAGGTAAGCCCATATGTAGGAGTCTAAGGTGGGTTGGTTCAGCAGCAACTTCTTCCTAGCAATAGCTGTCCAGACCGCCTGGTGGGCACCATAGCTCTGAACGTATCAGATATATACAGGTATAATAGGAGCATGTCATCCCTAGCTGCGGGCCTCATACTGGCCTCATACTCCCTTAGATAGCCAGTACGTACCTAAGGGTTCGTGGCTACCTAACGGTGGGTGCGTACAGCCCTATAGACATAATAGCTAAGTGCTCCCCAGCAGCTGCTAACGGGATCATTAGGCTCGTGTACGTGTCGTGGGAGAAGGCTGTGTCGATAGCCACCTTCATAGCTTGGCTAGTCATAGGGCCGTACTCAATAGTGTTCTAGCAGAAGGCCCTAGACGTTGCTAACTACCTACTCCTCTTCAACTGGTACTACTCAATATGGCTGGGCCCGATAGCTGGGGTAATGGTCATCGACCACTGGATCTTTAGGAGGGGGAAGATAGATATAGCGCTCCTCTACGACCCGGAGGGCCCACAGGTAAGTGGAGGCTTCTCAGTGATAGGGCTGGTGTCCTTCTTCGCAGGCATAATAGGCGAGTACATAATCAGCGCGTCCAGGGGGGCCCCGCAGGTGTACTTCAACTTCATACCAGTGCCTAGCATTGAGCTAGCGTGGTACTACGGGTTCTTCATATCTGCTATAGTCCACCTAACACTAAGC
>NJEF01000090.1 GCA_002255065.1 Desulfurococcales archaeon ex4484_204
GAGGGAGTAGCTGAGCAGCCAGCTAACAGCCGGGAAGTGTCTTCTATTAGCTAGGGCTATGTCAAGCGCTATTAAGGTGCCTATGTACCTTAAGGTATTCTGGGTAACGGGCTCGCTGAAGTCCGCACCCGGAGGCGATACCGCCCCAATAATCGTTAGCGAGCCAACCCTCTTAACACCCCCTAAGCACTCAACCCTCCCGGACCTCTCGTAGAACTCAGCTAGCCTAGAGCCTAGGTACGCGGGAAAGCCCTCCTCACCGGGCATCTCCTCAAGCCTAGCACTTATCTCCCTCATAGCTTCAGCCCACCTCGAGGTGGAGTCCGCAACCATTAGGATGTCATAGCCCATGTCCCTAAAGTACTCACCTATGGTAACGCCCAAGAAAACACTGGTCTCCCTAGCCGCTACAGGCATGTTCGACGTGTTAGCTATAAACACCGCCTTCTCAGCTAGAGGTCTCCCGGAGGCCGGGTCCTTAAGCCTTAGGAAGCTATGGAGGGCGTCAGCCATCTCGTTTCCCCTCTCGCCACAGCCTACGTATATGTTGAGCTTCGTCCTAGCCCACTTAGTCAAGGTCTGTAGCAGGACGGTGTTGTGGTATATAGTGGGTGTGAATCCCCCAACGAAGTTATGGGTCTCCTCAACAACCAAGTCGTAAACCTCGCCCTCTTTCCTAATAACCTCAACCTCCTCGACCTTATCCAGGGCGATGTATCTGAACACCTTAAGACCCTCCTTAAGCTCGCTAGAGCGGTTAATCCTAGCAGTAGTTTGAGCTAGCACGTTACCGACTTTAACGTAGCTTAGCGAGTAGGGATTAATTCCCTCCTTTACTAATCCCCTATAAACAACCCCTGACTTTAGAGCTTCGTAGGGTGCTGCCCCCTCCATTGAATGCTGTAGTGCGGCTTCAACGCCATTTAATGCTTCCCCGTCGAACCTAGGGATAATTACCCTATATTCCCCGCCCACCTTATCCACTTTTACTGAGAAGGCTATCCCTAGCTTAGTAAGGAGGTATGTGAGGTCCCGAACCACATCTCTCTGCCTGTAATCCCCGGAAACACCTAGCGCTTTAAGAATTCTGGTAATTAGTGCTGACGAGATCTCTACACGCGTCGTAAACAGCTTACCATTTACGCCAAACGTTCTAAGCACGAGCTCTCTAAACCTTTCCTTAACGCTGGGGCTACAGCTGAAGAAAACTACTTTACCTCCCCTTAACATGCCGTTAGACGCTATTAAGCCGAGGATCTCCGCGATATCCTCATTAACGTATTGTGGCACTCTAATGCTTGTTCTGCTCCCCCTAAGCCCTAGCATTGAAGGTAGGCCTACGTCTAGCCCTAGCTCCTCCCTTAACGCTACTATTAATTTTAAAGATATGTTTGCATTCCTCCTCTTAACCCTGTTTAACGTTTTAATCGATAGCCCTGAAGCCCTGCTTAACCACTCCAGCTCCCTCTTAGACAGGTTCTTAAGCACCTCCCTCACCTTAGCGTTAAGCTCTACATCCCTGCTTGTAACGCCTTTAAGGGATGATAACACCATTACCAACGGTCTATTACCGTGCGTTGCTAACTGTATGTAGCTTGGTACTACTAGGAGAACACCTGGCTTTATATTGATTGCTTTCTCATACCTTATTAAAGCCCTAGAGCTGAGCACTGGTAGCTCGTGGTTTGGTGTAATCTCTAGCACCCTACCTAGAGCGGTCCTTATCTTAACGATGTAGTCCGTGTAGCCTTTATAGATGTGGGTAGCCCTCACCACCCTAAACTTACTGCCATCAAATCCTATGACGTGTAGAGGTTCTTTTAGCTCCACGAGCACCTCCATATCACTTAACCTCAGCCTCCTTCCCTCACATATCCTGAAGAGCTCATCTATCGGTTTTAAGCGCCAGCTAGCTAGAAGTACCGGTGTCCCTGGAGGAACGCACTTTCCGCTTCCGAAGCCTCCGGGAACAGCTGCCTTCCCACCCTTAGCTATGGGGAACATGAGGTCTAGAACCCTCTGACCCGTTATTAGAGGTTCAGTAGGTTCTAGCCTCCTAACATAGGGCCTGGGCTTCCTAACAGGCCACTTCTGAAGCATTGCAAGCTCTATGGTAAAGCCCCCCGACTCTACAACCCCTATAACGTCCTCCACGGTGTAGTCCCCGTCGCTGGCGATCTCCTTAAGAGTGCCGTGAACGTTGGGCGGAACCATTATTTTATGGTCTATTAAGGGCGTCTCCTTAACCACCCCTAGGAAATCCCCTGGACCTACCTTATCGCCTACCTTAATGCTTGGATTCCTTCTAAAGAACCACTTAACATCCCTTGGTAGGGCAGGTAATTTAATGCCCCTCTTAACGAAGGGCCCTATAAGGCTCCCAATTACTGATAGAGGGCGTTGTAACCCGTCATAGACCTTACCGACAATTCCGGGGCCTAGTTCAGCAGAGAGCAGGGAGCCCGAGCCCTCAACGGGTTCCCCCACCTCAAGGCCTGAGGTGTCTTCATAGACCTGTATGAAGGCGTTGTCCCCCTGCAGCCCTATTACCTCCCCTATAAGCTTCTCCCTACCCACGTAGACGACTTCATACACCATCGAACCCTTCATACCCTCTGCAACAACTAAGGGCCCTGAAACCCTCTTTATCTTACCTACAGCCAAACCCATCACCCCAGCTCTATAGCCACACCTAGGTAGCCCTTAACCAGGGAGTGGTAGTAGCCCTTTATATCCATCCTCCCAGCCGTTCTGATATCTGGAATGTAAACTATTAAGGGGTGTGTGAGGGCCTTCCTAATCCTCTCAGCTATGTTCTTTAAGGATTCGTGAATGATGACCACGTTTATCCGGGGGTCATTATATACGGCGTTAAAGATCTTCGCTAACCTCCTCTTAAGAACATCCTCCGGCAGGGTAAGGTCTATAGTGAAGACCCTCCTTACACCAGCCAGCTTAAACCCTAATACGAATAGCTCATCACCCACTACAGCGATAGAGCCCTTACTTACTAATGAGTTCATAGACCTTCCACCACCTACTCAACCTATCAAGGATATAACCTTTATTAAACCCATTAATGAGGAGGTAGGTAATGTAGGATACAAAACGCGATTCAAACTCCTTAACTACCATGTAGTTAAGGACGACATCGTATGATGGAGGCGAGTACTTAAGTTCATTAAAACAGTAGAGGTACTTTAGGGATTCAAACGCTATATCCAGCTCGAAGGCCTTGTGAATACAGGTCTCTACTACCGTAGCTACACGTGAAGGTACACCTACCAACACCTTCAACGGGTCCTCGCCGGCGATCAAGGAGCGCCTAACACTGCCCTCAAGCATAGTCACTACTTTAAGGTGTCTTAGGCAGGGAACAAGCTTCACCTGAGGTTTCAGCTTGTGTGCTCCCACTATTAAGGAATCCCAGTACCTCTGGTGAGCATGCCTCTCAATAGCGTAGGCATCGATGCCGGTTAAGCTTAGGTCCTCAAACCCCCTTAAAGCGTCGGCGACTATGCGTGATACTATTGAAGGACGCGTCCTTAATAGGTCTATGAAGTCGCTAACCTTACGTACACCGCTAGCCTCACCGATGATTGATGAAGTTAGGAAGTAGAAGTGTGCAGGGTCGATGCCCACTCTGACCTCTTTTAAGAGGTTAAGGAGCTCTACGAGCTCAAACTTACCTATGTACATGTGTATGAACTCCTTAAGAGCCCTACTTGGTTGAATGAGCTTTAAGAGGTTCCTAACGCTCTCTATCCAGCACATATTCATTACGGAGAAGAGCTTACCTAACCCGACTTTCTCATCCAGTTTAAGGCTTAATTGAATACAGCTACTAACATCGTAGGGTGCCAGGAAGGTTATGAAGGCTTCAAGATTTGAGATGCTGGTCGAGCTTAGCGCTAATATAGCGTCAGGGGATATAGCCCTACACAGCCTGATCTTTAAGGCCTCAATAACGTTTAGGTCAGGTGACGCCATTCTTACTAACCTTAAAGACATCATCGTTAAGCCTTTTAATAAGTATGGTCTTAACCTTCTCCAACCTAGTTAGGTAGGTGTTATCGACAGCCACCGAGCCATCGCTTGATTCCACGAGAACACCTCCCATGTACCTGGAGTTAAGCTTTAAAACCCTCAGTACTACATCCTTTAAGCCCTCTTCTTCAATGACATTGCTAATTAACTTGGTATCTCTTGAGACGACCTTAACAACAACTTTTTTAGAGCCGAACATACCTGCCTCCAGCGACTCCTTAAGAAGCCTCCTTAGGGACTCCTTCCTGGTGCTATCATCAAGTGCCATTAGCTCCGCTCTTACTCGATTAACGATGTCCTTGAGAATGGCGTTCTTAGTACTAACTAATTTAAGATTAAGCTCTAAGGCTTTTTCCATTACCTTCCTGTTCTCACTGTCCCGTAGCGACCTTAGTGCTAAGCTCCTCTCCCTCTCTAGCCTCCTAAAGTACTCCCTCTCAGCTTCCTCAACGATCTTCCTAGCCCTCTCCTTAGCTTCCTCAACGATCTTCCTAGCTACACCCTTAGCCTTCTCTAGCACACTCCTCCTTAGCTCCTCAAGGCTCATCCAACGACTTCCCCCGAACACCCTCCTACTATATCATATGGTTAGCCCGGCTACTAAGGTTAGCATGAGGTAGCCGAACACTAGTCCTAATATGCCGAATAGCTCTACGTAGGAAGCTAAGATCATCGTATGAACCCATATCCCGCCCTTAGTCTTAGGTATCTCGATAATCCCAGACATGCAAACAACCCCCTGCATCCAGGCGGACACGAACTCCGCTAAGAAAACGGCTATACCGATCCCTAGGAAGGCCCACCCCTTAATATCTGTTAGCGTTGGGATGGACGGCAGGACAGCTGTGATGCCTAGCAAGGTAAATATTAAGCCATAGAAAGTCTGGGTCATTGGGAGGGCAGCTAGTATTATCACCTGCCTAAAGTACCCCGGCTCCTCCGCCAGGACGGCGAGCCCCGCCGATGCAGCCCTTGCCGTACCTATTGATGAACCTGCTAAACCCCCAGCAAGCCCTAAAGCTAGACCCAGCGTGGCAACGAAATTTACAGTCACTCTCAACACCTTAGAGTATATGAGGCAGAGGGTTATAAAGGTAGAGAATCAGTTACCTGCTTCAGCTAAGCCTTCGATGCCGAACCTACGTAAACAGCCCTCTCCACTTTCAGGGAGAACGGCCGGAACTCCCTTCCATTACCCTCATAAAACTTAGGTAGGAACTCAACGAAGCACAGCCTTAGCGAGTGTATGAAGGCTCCTATGATGCCGAAAGTCACGTTGAGCAGGTTTGCGAGTACGGCAACTATCAGCGCAAGTAAACTACCTACGACTAACCCCACTACCGTGATGGGTACGTATGCTTGTAGCGCGGCAGCAACACCTAGAGCAAGGCTGTTAAAGCTTTGAGCTAGTAACGAGGTAGCTAGACCAAGACCTGCAAGCCTTGTATAGGACATCACATCACCTAGAAACCCCGTTAGGTCGAAGAGCCAGAAGAGAGCTCCTAGTGCCCTATACGTAACGAACTTCCCAGCTATTAGTAGCGCTAATCCTATTAATGCCCCATAAAACATGTAGTTATAGCTCTGGGGTGTGAGTCCCGGTAGCTGGTACTTAAGGAACGCATAGAGCACGTAGGGTATTCCGAAGGCCTCAGCGATAAAGAACCCGGCCTTAGATAGGATCGCGCCCTTATTCCTCTCCTTAATGAATTTAGCCATGGAGATGGAGTGCGCTATGTTAATGTGGACTAAGCCGATAATTAATGCGAGCTTTATGAAGAACATAGGGTTAAGAATG
>NJEF01000091.1 GCA_002255065.1 Desulfurococcales archaeon ex4484_204
CGCCATTTCAGGCTCACTCCTGCTAGGCCAGGTGCTTAGGGTCATAACAAGATTTGCGGGGAGTTACAGCTGTAGCAACATACGTAGCTGTAGAGCGTAAACGATCTCTAACGGCGGAGGGGGGTTCAGGACAGGCCTACCTATTGGGAGGCTCAGGCCCCCTACATAGCAGTACAGGCAGCTGAGCAGGCACCCACAGCCTGGATGGGTCGTGATACCGCACGGCCTAGGCCTCCTGCGGGCGTGGGGTCTCTAAGAGCCCTCCCTCGGGACTCGGCTTAGTAGGGCCCCTACCTCCTCAGCAACCCTAGCCTTAAGCTCGTAGAGCTCTAAGGCCCTGCTAACCAATTCCTATGCTAGCCCTCCTCACCGATCATGAGCACCCACTCCTTCCTCGTTACGTCGAAGTATGCCTGGGCACTCTTCATTAAGGCCTTCAGGAGGGCTAGGCCCTCCTTACCTAGAGCCTTAGCTACCTCGCCCTCGGAGTTAGTTCTTAAGCTAGTAAGCCTCGACTTAAACTCAGCCCAGAACGACGGGTCTACAGCCACCCTCTCATCAACTAGCTCGAGCACTACCGCCCCATCCCTCCTCAACCTCTCAAAGAAGGCGTCCCTATTCTTTATCTTCGAAGCTATGTCCGACTCGAACATCACCTTCTGCTCCCTAAGGATGTCCACCGCGTGCCTCCTAACCCTCTCACGCCCCTCCCTAGGGGTCGGCCTACCCACCTGCTGAGGCCCCATAGACGCCCTCAGCTGCTTCAGCTCGCTGGCAACGCTGTCCAGCACTGAGAGCCTCTCAGCAACGGACTCCAGGAGCTCGATAACGGTTGCTAGCTTCCTAGCCATGTTGTCCAGCTTAGCGGTGTAGGGGTTGAGGAGGTCCATAATGCTCCTGTGAAGCCTAGCCATGTCCTCCCTAGAGATGGTGGCAGCCCGTGCCTGAAGCTCCTTAACCTTCTCCTCACCCCCTAGGGAGTCCATTATGAAGAGCCTGACAGCCTCCTCAGGGGGGAGGCCCTGATAGGCCTTAACAACCCTCTCAAGCACCTCGTAAGGGATGCTAACCACCACCCTAGGCACGAACCATACCCACATAAATAGGTACTTAAAACCTTAAAAACAGGGCGTGCTGAGGGCCAGCACCTAGGCACTACCCGGAGTGGTACCCGCTGCCGCGCCCCCAGCCCTATCCCACATGCTAACTATCTCGTCACCCTCAATGAGGATGGAGCCGTACACCCTCGCCAACCTCTCAGCATCTCCAACGCTCATAGCCCCCCCATCACTGAGGACCTCGGCCACCACGATGCTCGGCCTTAAGCCGGCTAGCTCAGCTAGGGCTAGAGATAGCTCTGTGTGCCCCCTCCTCCTAGACAGCCCCCTACCAAGCAGTATCGGTACGTGGCCGGGGGACGTGAACTCCCTGTAGAAGGCCTCCCTAGCATCGCCAACCCTACCCCCAAGCACTAAGCTAGCAACCCTGTCCAGCTCACGTATAGTTAACGCCCTATCCTCATCCCGTATCCCGGTAGCAACACCTACGTGGTTAACCCACAAGCTGAAGTTAGGGGGGTCCCCGTACCTGAGGACCCTACCAGCGATCGGGCCGTAGCCTACATCCCTAAGTATCTCGTCCATGTACCTAAGGCCTAGTTGCTCCCCGACCTCCCTAGGCATCGCGTAGCATATTAAGCCCCCCGCATCCCTCCTCATAGCCGCTACGGAGCCCGCCGTAACCATGGGTGCGTAGAAAACCATGTCGACCTCGTTCTCCCTGCTCTCGGAGTCGTGGATGAACACGGGTACACCCATCCTTAACAGCTTACCAACACGTCTAAGCATCCCGGCCCCCTAAGGCTTGAGGGGGTTTGAGGGTAATAAGTTAGGATGTCGCCCTAACACGCAGCACGAAGTATGCAACCACTAGGAGGGCCCCCACTATGAAGGGTAAGGGGTTGGGGAGCTGGGGGACCCTGTAACCGCTCCTATACCCGGGACCGTAGCTAGCGGTGGTGCTCGTATACCGGGCCCTGCTCCCCGGGCACGGAAACCCTTTAAGCAGCAGGCTAGCACCCGTAACGTTGTAGTTGATGGGTAGCTCCTCAAGCCTTACAGGCCTAACCACTGCCTTAACCCTTAACGTGCTGACACTACAGTCCCTCGGCTTAAGGACCTCGCTGACGTTGAGGGAGCTAGCCACCAACTTAGTAGAGACCTTACCGGCACTGACTATGCCGACGTAGCGCCCAGGTAGCTCAGCACACCCTAGGCCCTCGCTGGAAACGGTGATGAGGTACGTAACCCCCTCGCTAACGCCTAGAGCTACTAGCTGGTTCTTAAACCCCTTAGCAACAACGTGCTTAACGCCCCCGCCAATGAGTAAGGCGTTAACACCGCCGTTAACGCGTAGCACGAGGATCCTATCACCGTACTGGGACACAGCTGCGTAGCCCTCCCCCAGGGCGGCTATCCCCTTAGGGGTGGTTGCGGAGCTAGGGACCCCCCTTAACTCTACGTAGTAGCCGCTCACAACCCCCTCAGCTAGGTCGTACCTAACTATTAGCGGTATGTACGAGCCCCTGACAGCTAGCCCCCCGAGGAGGAGTAAGGAGGTATTAACCGCTACGGCGTCCCTGAAGTAGCAGGGGGCGCTGCAGCCCAGTACGCGTGCTACGGGCTGCCCACCCCTACGAAGTATGAGGAGGGCTCTGTAGGTGCCGTTAACTACTACGTACCCAACGCCGACGTAGCCCCCCGCGTATGGGGAGACCTTGAGCACGGCCCCCTTAACACCATAGGTTGTTAGGGCTGCCAATGCCCTGCCGCCCCCCACTAGCCCGGACACGTTAACCACCCCTATGAAGGGCCTCCCAAGGTACTCACCCCCCATAATCAGTGCGTCGTTAGCAGCTAGTAGGGAGTAAACGCTTAGGCCGCTAGCGTTAAACACCTCAGCACCCAGCCTACCCACGAGAAGGAGGGGCCCGGAAGCTAGTAGGTAGGTACCGCCCCCGAGGTCGGCGCCGTCGTATACGTAGCTAACCCCGCTACACCAGCTGCTAGCACCTAGGAGTGCCTGGGTTGCTAGTAGGGCAGCTATAAGGGCTATATGGGGCGGGGGCTTCATGCACCCTACCTTCTCTTAAACTCGAGCTTCTTAGGCTCCCCATACCTCCTAATTATATCGGCCAGCCTGTCATAGCTCTTGGTGTAGAACCTGTACTTAACAATGGCCTTACCGCTAGACTTAATGAGCTCAACGAACTTCCTCGTCGGGTTAACGTTGACTGCGTAGCCCTCTAGTGGGAACTTAGTCGCTATACCCATACCCACTATCCCCTTATCGTAGACCTCGTACTTATTGACCACCTGGATGTACTCCTTAACCCCCCTCCTAGACAGGAGGTTCATCCCCGTTATCACTAGGTAGGGGATCTCGTACCCAGCTAGGAATAGGAGGACCCTGGTAACAACGTCTACCTCAGGGTCCCTGGCAACCCCGCCTACTACGTTGAAGTAGAGGGGGTACCACACGAGTATCACTATGAGGCCCAGGAAGCTCATTAGGGAGGACTTAAGCATGGGTTTAAGCTCGTCGACAAGCCTCGGGTCGGACCTCTGGAGCTCCGTAACCTCCCTAGGCCTGCCAATGAACAGCCTCCTACCCTCCTTAATCTCCTTAGCCTCCTTACCTACTATGTGCCTTAGCTGGGTCTTCATGGTTATCGCGGTGAACGCCACCATACCTATTATGAATATTATGAACGTTAAGTTCAGGTACTGGGGGAAGAATACGTTTAGGAGTACTAGGAGCGTTATCATTGACTGGCCGTAAGCTATCGAGAACGCCCACTGCCTCCTGCTAAGCTGGTACGCCACCCTTCATACCCACCAGAGATAGTACTTAGGGCTGATAACTCTTACTGGGTAATAAGATTATCGGTAATCCCGACGTGCCCTGAGGGCTACCCACCGACGTAGATAGGGCCTTATAAGGTAATCCCAGCAGAGATCTTAGTGCGGTGGCCATAGACTTGAGGACGCGCATTCCCGAACCCCTTAAGCTGCTCGAGGTGATATCTAAGTATGGCGAGATTAGGGGTAGGGTAGCCCTCCACAGGATCGTTTACATCGCTCAGTCGAGGGGTACTAACCTGGGGTACAGGTTCCTCAACTACAGCTTCGGCCCGTACAGCAAGGAGCTGGACTACGACCTACAGCTCCTTAAGAGGTTAGGGCTGGTGGCGATCGAGGAGGAGAACGGTGAGTGCTTAATTAAGCTAACAGGTAAGGGTGCTGAGGTCGTTAAGGGTTTAAGGAGTATTAAGAGGGGTGTTTAGGGGGGCTGGATGGCTGTTAAGGTGCTTAAGAACCAGGACGTTAAGAGGGTCGTAGCCTTCATACCTAGGGGGCACAGGCACGTAAGACTAGCTATCGAGACCTCGTGGGGGGACGTGATAATCCTTCAGCAGGCGGTAGTGGATGCAGTGCTTAGAGCTTACGCCCAGGTAGCTGCCCACCCTGTGAGGAGGGGTGTCGAGCTAAGGCTAGCAAGGATCGGTAAGGAGTTAAGGAAGGAGGGCTTCGCTGAGTGGCAGCTAGTTGAGAGCTCGAGGCCTGAGGACGACGTGGTTGAGGAGCTTACAAGGACCTACCTAGATGCCCTACTTAAGGGAGGGGGGCACTAAACCGTTTCCTCTAACCGTATCACTCCATGTTTTTGTTTCATTGTGATTGGTTTTCGTTGGTTCCTCCTCGCCTGGGGGGCTCACCCCGCTGTTCATCCCGTGGTTCATGGGCGGCCGTCGAGCCGAACGGCCAGGGTCCCCATCAACGCCTAGCCCAGCGGGCTCGGAGCAACACCCCCATCACCCACATACCCATTTCTGCCCGCACAACACGTTGCTGTGCGAGGTCCATGCATTAAGGGCGTGCTAGCAAGCGGTGCTAACCCTTAAGAGTAGCTGCGTTGACGACCTGGCTTGAAACATTTAACAGGCCTAGCGCCCTACACGTAACGCGGGGCTACGCCTTAAGAACGCGTAGCGTTTACAGCTACCTAACCCTTAGCAACACCCCTGTACGGCTCCTTAGATAGCTTCACGAGGTACAGCTTACCCTCCATGAACTTACTTATAGCGTCCGCTACCGTGGCTACGTTCCCTAAGATCACCTTAACGCCCAGCTTCTCGAGGAGCTCTATAGCCCTAATGCTCAGCGACTGAGCAATTACGTAGTTAATGCCCTCCCTCCTAACGATGTTTATTATTAGCTCGTCCGAGGTTAGCTTATGGATCCTCACCTCACGGACCCCTCCATGGTTAAACACTACCTGGGTGAACACAGGGGCGTCCTTCCAGTGGGGGTAGACCTTAGCGTTAAGGCCCCCTGGCTCGTGGGTAGGTATGAGTGCCCTAAACACGCCACCCTTAGACATCGCTAACACCATCACTAAGTCCAGGGGCTACATAAAAAGCTAACGCTAGCTCTGATTAAGGGTGCTAGCTCTAAGATGGTATTTATACCTTCCTGCACCACTATTTTGGTGTTTTAGGTGGGGCTGATCCACGCTAGGGTGAGGAGGAGTGGTAGGAGGATTATGCTAGCTATAGACTACCCGAGGTACGGTGTAGGGCAGCTGTCAAGGATAGTTGAGTCAACGATGGAGTACGTTGCTGGCTACAAGTTCGGGCTACCCGTCCTAATACACCACGGGATTAGGTCCTTAGCAGGGCTTGTTAGGGACTACCCGGATACCTACTACCTAGCAGACCCTAAGCTCTCAGACATCTCGGAGGTCATGGTTCTAGCGGCTGAGGAGCTCATCAACGCCGGATTCCACGGGATCGTCGCCCACGCATTCATAGGTACTAGCGGAGCCCTAGACGCCCTAGCTAGGAGGGTTAAGGACTTAGGGGCCGACCTAGTCCTCCAGACGAGCATGGTTCACTCGGGAAGCATATACACTATAGACAGGGTCCTCTACGAGATTAAGAACGTGATCAACGCCGTCGACCCTGAGGGCCTCATAGCCCCGGCCAACAAGGCCGAGGTCATTAAGGACTTCAGGAACTCCTTCGGCTGGAGGCACGTAATACTCTCGCCCGGCATTATGGCTAAGGGTGCAGCCCCTGGGGAGGCCCTATGCGCTGGAGCGGACGCTGAAATAGTTGGTAGGTTAGTCCTCACATCCCCTAACCCCATAGACGCCCTTAAGTACATAATGGATAGGCAGAGCGAGTACCTACGTAGGGAGGACACCTCATGCGTTGAGGTGCCTTTAAGTGAGTAGCTTAGAAGCCCTAATCGAGGAGCTCTACAGGATAGGCGTTATAAGGGTTAGGGAGGGGAGGGCCTACCTAACAAACCCACACCTAATCCACTCAAAGCCCGACGTGTACGTAAGGCTCCTG